>JANZZB010000055.1:9477-9782 GCA_026419635.1 Clostridiales bacterium
GAAGTATCGAGGGGGAATCGGATTCCCTCTCGAAGACTGTCGATTTTATCGACAGTCTCCAAGAAGGGCGCATAAACATGCGTCCTTCTTTCTTTATGAATTTCCCTAAAATCAAAAGTTCAATATTAATGTAACATCCAAGGTATATCCTGAAAATATCATCACGGTTTGAAATTTTTCGACTTAAATAACAATTTCCTCAGGAGTTACAGTATCTTTCTCAATATGAAACGCCTTTAAAACCGGTTCGCTATTTGCCAAGGATAGAATCAAATAACTGGCAGACGAGTCATACGCCAAACGGA
>JANZZB010000056.1:0-9321 GCA_026419635.1 Clostridiales bacterium
GGTATTTATTGCAGAGTTTGCAAATGAAAAATTAGTGAGAATACTAAGACCGATGATTGAACTCCTTTCAGGAATTCCGTCGGTCTTGTATGGCGTTTTTGGGTTTGCTGTTATTTCAAGATTAATACGGGCAATATCCCCATATAAAGTAGGCGATTCTCTTTTTTCTGTTATTTTAATTTTGTCTATCATGATATTGCCGACGATTGTCAGTATCAGTGAAACTGCATTAAGGGCAGTGCCCAAATCGTATAAAGAAGCGGCATATGGGCTTGGGGCAACAAAAATTGAAGTGATTTTCAAAACGATCATACCGGCAGCAAAAAGCGGAATATTAGCAGGTATTGTACTTGGCATCGGGCGCGCTATCGGCGAAACAATGGCAGTTATATTAGTTGCAGGAAATCCGGAAGGCGGTATTCCGATAAGTCTGTTTGATAAAGTACGTTTACTTACAAACAATATTGTGCTGGAACAGGGGTATGCGTCGGGTATACATGAAGAAATGCTTTTTTCCACAGGCGTTGTTCTTTTTATTTTTATTATGGCGGTCAATATTATATTAAACCGCTTAAAAAAGAAGATCGGGGAAAACTAATATGGAAAAAGCAAAAAAGAATCGAATTATAACCGGATGCATTGGAACAGCGGCGGCTTTAACAGTATCTATCCTGATTGTTATTATTGGTTTCATTTTTTTTAGCGGCGCACCGAAAATATCGCTCAAATTTTTAACCGGTGAATATAATGCAAAAACAAGTTACCTTACCATTCAAAGAGCGAATAAAGAATACGCGGCGGAAACTGTAAAAAAAGATGAGGTTTTCGTACCTGCGTACGGCATTACAATAAAAAAAGGCGTTGATGAAAAATCAAAACCCCTTGTGATCGTGACCGCAGTTAAAAGTGATTCGCCCGCTAAGAATGCCGTAAATGGTACTAAAAAAATCGTACCTCTTGTAGTAGGTGCCGAAATTACAAAGATAGGCAGCGTAAATGTTTCTGATCAAAGTATTGAAGAACTTGCTAAAAAATTTGAGGAGAGCGGGAATTCCATTAAAATTAAAGCGGTTATTCCGGGTGGAGGGATTTTGCCGCTTATTATTACAACCCTGCTTACTATTTTGATTTCTCTTCTTATTGTTATACCGATTGGGGTTTGTGCCGCTATTTATCTTATAGAGTATGCAAAGGGCGGCAAGCTATTAAGTATTATCCGTTTTGCAACAGAAAGCCTTGCAGGAATACCCTCTATATTGTTTGGATTATTCGGTCTTTTGTTTTTTGTGAAATTTATAGGTATAGGCCAGTCTATCTTTGCAGGAAGCTTGACCTTAAGCATCCTTCTTTTACCTACTGTAATTAGAACAACGGAAGAAACACTCAAAACCATTCCACAGGCAGAAAAGGAAGCGTCTTACGGGCTTGGCGCAAACCGACTGCAAACGCTTGTTAGAATTATCTTGCCTGGGGCAATTCCGGGAATACTTGTCGCAGTTATTCTGTCGACAGGCAGAATTGTCGGGGAATCGGCAGCACTACTCTTTACTGCAGGTACTTATGCAAAGACACCGTCAGGAATTTTTGATTCTGCTGCTACGATGACGGTTCGATCTTACGTCGAAGTAAAAGAATATGGAAATGTTGAAATGGCATCTGCCATCGGAATAGTATTAATTATGATTGTTTTGATCTTAAATATCAGTTCCAGAGTGGTATCCAATCGGCTGCTAAACAAAAAACAAGCAAAAGATTAATAAAATTACTTAAAAAACAAAAAACTTTACCGATAAGTAAGTATACACCGTTTCACAAGAATGCGTGTTTACATTAAAGGGAGTATTAAAATGACTGGCAATATCAAAATTGAAACAAAAAATTTAAATTTTTATTACGAAACAAATCATCAGGTACTTAAAAATATAAACTTAAATATTTATAAGAATCAAATCACGGCATTTATTGGGCCTTCCGGTTGTGGAAAATCAACTTATTTAAGGGTGTTAAACCGAATGAATGATTTGATTCCTGACACTAAAGTTGAGGGCGAAATTCGATTAGACGGAGAAGATATCTATAAAGACATCGATGTAACAAAGCTTAGAAAAAGAGTTGGGATGGTTTTTCAAAAACCGAATCCGTTTCCAATGAGTATTTTTGAAAATGTCGCTTATGGGCCTAAAATACACGGAATTAAAAATCGATGGTCTTTAAATGAAATCGTTGAGACAAGTCTGCGTGGAGCAGCACTTTGGGATGAAGTTAAAGATCGGTTGAAACAATCCGCACTCGGTCTTTCCGGAGGGCAACAGCAAAGACTTTGTATAGCAAGGGCTCTGGCTGTAGAACCGGAGGTACTGCTTATGGATGAACCGACTTCGGCACTTGACCCTGGCTCAACGATGAAAATTGAAGATTTAATGAGTTCTTTAAAAGAAAAATATACCGTTGCCATCGTTACACATAACATGCAGCAAGCGGCACGTATTTCAGACAATACTGCATTTTTCCTGTTAGGCGAAGTTATAGAATTTGACGAAACGGATACTATTTTTTCAAATCCACGGGATAAAAAGACAGAAGATTACATTACGGGGCGGTTTGGCTAAGAAACGGCTTCCAGAATTTACATTATGAAAGACAGGTGTTACAATAAAATGAGCAGAACTAATTTTGACGAAGAGTTAAAGCTAATGCATCTAGATATCATAAAAATGGGAGCTCTTATTGAGGAAGCGATTAAGAAATCAATAAAAGTTCTGGAGCCGGAACATCGAGATCTTGCCTCGGAGGTCGAGGCGGGGGATAAAAACATCGACGCACTTGAAAAATTAATTGAAGCGAGATGCTTAAAATTACTTTTAAGACAGCAGCCGGTTGCAAGAGATTTAAGAGCGATATCGACTGCGATCAAAATGATAACGGATATGGAACGAATAGGGGATCAAGCTTCCGATATTGCGGACATTGCTGCAAGGCCGGAATCCGCCAGCATCACAAAATTCGCGGTGCATATACCGGTTATGTGCAAAATTGCGACGGAGATGGTATCGGCAAGTATTAAGTCTTTTATCGACAGTGATCTTGAATATGCTCGTGCCACAATGCTTCGTGATGACGAGGTGGATGATTTATTCGATATCGTTAAAAAAGAATTGATTGAGAACTTAAAAACAGGTACATTTGAACCAGACGCAGTTATTAACGCAATGATGATTGCAAAATATCTGGAGCGTATCGGAGATCATGCGGTTAACATCTGTGAATGGGTTGAATTTTATATTACCGGAGTACACAAACACACAAAAATTCTATAGGGGAGATTTGAAATGGGAATGCTGATATATGCGGTTGAGGATGATGATAATATCAGAGAACTGATCAAATGCACCCTTCGATCATTTTCATATGATGCGGAAGTCTTTTCTACAGCTGAAGATATGTTTGTGTTCTGCCGCAAAAAAAGTCCCCCTGAACTTTTTTTACTGGATATTATGCTTCCGGGTATGAGTGGAATTGACGCACTCAAACAGATCAGGTCAGATTTGCAGATGAGAAAAATACCCGTTATTTTATTGACTGCAAAATCGCTTGAAACGGATAAAGTCATTGGACTTGACAATGGTGCGGATGATTATATCACGAAACCGTTTGGAATTTTAGAACTCATGGCACGTATCCGCGCAATACAGCGAAGGATTTTACTGCCGGATGAAAAGCAGCATCAAATCATTCAGGTCGAAGATTTACTAATGGATATTGATCGCCACGAAGTTCGGGTTAAAAACGAGGAGATCCCGCTTACATTAAAAGAATTTGAACTCCTATACATGCTGCTTGCCAATAGAGGCAAAACAGTAACCAGAGACGAATTGTTAAACACTGTGTGGGGTTTTGATTTTCAGGGAGAAAGCCGTACGCTTGATATGCATATCAAAACCCTTCGTCAGAAAATCGGTGACAATGCGGAAAACCCCAAATATATCAAAACAGTCAGGGGAATCGGGTATATTATTGTATAATAAATGAGGTTGGTGCACGATTTGAAAAGAGCAATTACTCTTAGAATCATTCTTGTTTCGGCAATTGCACTCGTTTTATCTAATCTTGTTTTTGGGCTGATTCTACAAAAAAGCTATATTAATGAACTGGAGAATCAAACGTATCAAATGTTAAAGCTTGCATCTGTTGCCGTTGAAAATGTAGCGGATAAACAGATAGCGGCAAAGCTTGTTTCCAATCAGTTTGAGGGTTATCGTATAACGATTATCGCAAAGGACGGAACCGTTTTTGGAGATTCGCAAGCCGGCGTCTCTTCTCTTGAAAACCATTCTAACCGCCCCGAAGTAAAAAATGCTTTACAATACGGCAGGGGGATCAGTATCAGGCACTCAAAAACAATTGGCGTAGATATGTTGTATGTTGCATATCAAATGCCGAACGGGTTTATTCTTCGTGCATCATTGCCGGTAAAAAGTGTTCATGATACAGTGCAAAAACAAATTCCGGCGATGTTGGCCGGTATCCTTGTTGCGATTTTCGCGGCATTGATGATGGCGGGTAAGATGTCAAAAACAGCATTGCATCCTCTTGAAAAGCTTAGTGAAGGAATTAGAAAAGTTGAAAACGGCGATTATACTACACAGCTTTCGCCTCCTTCTTACGAAGAGCTGTCCAAGCTGACCAAAAGTATTAATTTAATGGTTCAAAGTATAAAGCTCAACATAAAAAGTTTAAACGAACAAAAACAAAAGCTTAGTTTTCTCTTAAACAGCATGAGACAAGGACTTATTGTCGTTGACCAAAAACAGAATATTGTCCATATTAATCACTCGGCTGAGATGCTCTTTGATGCAGGTCAGGATTTAACAGGAAAATCATTGATCTGTCTTACGAGAGATATACAAATGCTTAATACGCTGGAACGCTGTTTGCAAACATCCGGATCGGCTATTTTCGAAATTAATAACGAATCGGAAGAGCGAATTTATTCCGTGTCCATTAACCCTATCTCAAATGAATGGTTACAGGATGGAGCAATCATTATTCTAACCGATGTAACCCAGAACGCCCATGCGGAGCAAATCAGGCGCGAATTTGTTACAAATGCTTCACACGAATTAAAAACGCCGATTACGGCTATTAAGGGCTTTGCTGAGCTGCTTTCAAAAGGAATTGTGACCGATCCTAATGTAACAAAAGACTATCTTGATAGGATTAAGAACGAATCGGATCGAATTACAAATATTATTGAAGATATTTTGAAGTTATCGGAATTGGACGAGGGCAAAGAACTTCACGCAAAAGAAAAGATCGACTTATTGCCGCTTGCGGAAGAAGTGATTGCTAATTTGACACCGCAGGCGGAAATGAAACAGCTTACAGTTCAAACATTCGGAAGCGGTTATACCGTTCTTGCCGAGAGAGAAGATATGAGCCGGTTACTGACTAATTTGATCGAAAACGCAATCAAATATAATGTTGAGGGCGGAACGGTGGAAGTAACGGTTGATAAAGCGGAAAACGGCGGTTTCATTTGTGTAAAAGACAGTGGTATCGGTATTCCGGAAAAAGATATCCCCCGTGTATTTGAGAGGTTTTACAGGGTAGATAAAGGAAGGAGCCGTAAGGTTTCGGGCACAGGTCTCGGGCTGTCAATAGTAAAACACGTAGCTGCGAAATATGGTGCCGAAATTGAATTAAAAAGTAAGGTTTTACAGGGCAGTCAGTTTACAATCCGGTTTCATTAATAAAAAACGGCAAATTATATTGAATTACTCCCAATTACTGCAATAACCAATTAAACAAAAACGAAAGGGCTTGCACTTGTTATTCACAGGCTGCAAGCCCTTTCGGCTACTTAATTTTTTTATTTTTTAATTAAATAATTATTTTAAGATATTAAGGGCAACAGTTAAAATAACAAAAATAATTGCTACGTAAACCGTTGCTTTCGAAAGTTTCGCATCCAGCGTGCGTCCTTTGTTTTTGCCGAAAAACGTCTCAGCTCCGCCAGAAATCGCTCCGGAAAGGCCAGCTCGTTTGCCTGATTGGAATAAAACAACCGCTGTCATAAATAATCCGGTTATCACTTGTAAAATTGATATAACTACACTAATTGTATTCATATTGTACCTCCATCAAAGCGTCTGACGGCAAATGCAAATAACATATAACGACGCACAATAAATAATAACATAGCACCAGCAAAATTGCAAGTCCATTTTTATCAAAGACAATTAAACTAAAATTTCATTTTTATTTTCCAAAAACGGAAAGAAGAAATCCTGCGGCACAAGCAGTACCGATAACACCGGCGACATTCGGACCCATCGCATGCATTAAAAGGAAGTTTGAAGGATTCGCTTTTTGCCCTTCAACCTGTGAAACGCGGGCTGCCATTGGAACCGCAGAGACACCTGCCGATCCGATAAGGGGATTTACTTTTCCACCGGTTACTTTATACATAAGTTTACCGAACAGGATGCCTCCTGCTGTCGAAAATGAAAATGCGACAAGGCCTAAAAATACAATTGATACGGTTTGGACATTTAGAAATGTATTTCCGTTTGTAGTAGCGCCTACAGAGACACCCAAAAAAATGGTAACAATATTAATTAGGGCGTTTTGGGCAGTATCAGATAGACGGGCAACTACTCCAGACTCCCGGAAAAGGTTTCCGAGCATCAGCATTCCTATTAACGCCGTAATGGAAGGCAAAAGAAGAGCGCAAATGATGGTAACAACGATTGGGAAGATGATTCTCTCTTTTTTAGAAACTGCTCGTAGCTGATCCATTTTAACCTCTCGCTCTTTTTTTGTTGTAAGAGCTTTCATGATAGGAGGCTGGATCATCGGAATCAACGCCATATACGAATAAGCTGCGACGGATATCGGCCCAAGCAACTCTGGGGCTAATTTCGAAGCCAAAAAAATTGCCGTCGGACCGTCTGCACCGCCGATAATGCCTATAGATGCCGCTTGCTGTGGGGAAAAAATGCCGGGGACAATGAAGTTAAGCAAAAGTGCGATGAAAAATGCGGCATAAACGCCAAGCTGCGCAGCAGCCCCTAAAAGCAAAGAGGAGGGGTTTGCCAGCATTGGTCCAAAATCAGTCATAGCGCCGATGCCAAGGAAAATCAAGCAGGGGAATAGTTCCGTTTGCACTCCGATATAAAATAAATCCAATATACCGCCTTCTCGAAGAATACGTATGTAATCGATTGGCTTATTCAGAAAAAATTCGGGATGCATCATATTGGATAAAGGCAAATTTGCGAGAAGCATACCAAAAGAAATCGGGAGCAAAAGCAGCGGTTCAAATCCTTTGACAATTGCCAAATAGATGAGAACACATGCCACAAAAATCATAATACCTTGCTTGTAACTGATATTTGCAAAACCGGAGGATAGAATGATATCTCGTAATGTTCCAACTAAATTCATTCGGATTCCTCCTTCTCACTATGACAAAACGACAAGAAGATCTCCGGTATTAACGGAGGCTCCCTTTGTCGTCGCAACTTGTGCAACAACCGCGTCACGAGGTGCGACAATATCGTTTTCCATTTTCATTGCTTCCAAAACGACAAGAACCTGGCCTCTTTTTACAGTCTGTCCGGCAGTAACTTTAATATCTAAAATAGTACCGGGCATAGGACTTAAAATTGATTCGCCGGCAGCAGGAGATATAGGGGCTGCGGCAGGTGCGGCAGTGGCCGGAGGAGCAACGGGCGCAGATATAACAGAAGCAGGTACGGCGGTGGGTGCGTCGGTGATATTTAATACCGTTGCTTCACCACGTTCTACTTCAACTTCATAATTTTTTCCGTTTAATGTAACAACATATTTCATAACGCAAAACCCTCCACATTAATCAAGCGCTTTAATGGATCTGAAACGGAGTTCATTTAAGGGAATGCCGGTATCATCGCTTACGATTGCCATCACCATGGCTGCTGATTTATCGTCGATGTTTTGCAGAATAACGCTTCCATCGGACGTAGAACCTGAAATTGCAATCGGCACAGGAGAAACTGGTGAAATAGGTGCTGATTCCGTTTTATTCACATCTTTATCCGGGGAGAGCTTGCGAATCATTTTAGACATGATAACGATAATAACGGCGAGTAAAGCAAGCTCGACCATGACGATAACCATTCCTGCTACTGTGACTATAAAAGCTTCAGACATTGACATCGTAATCCTCCTTAATCCACTCTTCGTATGGTGTATTTTGCCGTATTGTTCTCACGTATTAAACGCTTATCAAAAAACTTCTCTGCGACTTGCGGGAATGCAACATAAGAGAGAACGTCTTCGTCATTTCTTGCTTTTGCGCCGATTTCCTTTTTTGCATCTTCAAACGCTGGTTTCAAGAGATCGGCCGGACGGCAGGTTATAGGCTGTTCATCGCCAAGAACCTTCTTCGTCAGCTCAGGAGAGACATCACCGGGGGCTTTACCATATTCGCCAGCAATATAGGATTTTACTTCTTTAGATATATTTTTATATCGCTCGCCCACAAGAACATTTGTAGCGGCCTGAACGCCTACCATCTGTGATGTGGGAGTAACAAGCGGCGGATATCCAAGATCTTTACGGACTTTTGGTATTTCTTCTAGTACCTCATTAAATTTATCCATTGCATTTTGCGCAGTAAGTTGCGCTACTAGGTTTGAAAGCATACCGCCCGGAACCTGATACACGAGAGCATCGGTCTCGGTTCCTAGCAAGTAAGGGGTGATGAGTCCGTCATTTATGGCTTTTTCTTTTAATGGACGGAAAAAATCATTAATTTTCTTTAATATCTTATAATCCAGTCCTGTTTCATAACCCATTCCATCTAGTATATAAGCCATTGATTCCGTTGGCGGTTGTGAAGTTCCACCCGAAAAAGCGGAGATTGCACAGTCAATTGCAGCAGCGCCGGCCTCAATTGCTTTTAGATACGTCAGCGGGCCTAATCCTGTTGTACAATGTGTATGGATAACAATCGGCAACGTAATATTTTCAGATAGTGCTTTAACCAGATCATATGCTTCTTTCGGACTCATAATTCCGGCCATATCTTTTATGGCAATGGAATCGCAGCCCATGTCAACAAGGCGCTTGCCCAGTTTAACGTAGTTTGCAAGCGTGTGTACGGGACTGGTTGTGAAACAAATGGTACCCTGCGCCTCGGCACCGCGTTTTTTGGTTTCATCAACGGCTACTTCCAGATTGCGCGGATCGTTAAGCGCATCAAAAATTCGAATAATGTCCATGCCGTTTTCAACAGCGTGTGCTATAAACATTCGAACAATGTCATCGGCATAATTT
>JANZZB010000056.1:9331-9607 GCA_026419635.1 Clostridiales bacterium
CATTCAAGAGAATGATATCCGGCGGTATCCAGTGTTTCTAAAATCGATTCAAAATCGGATGTCGGCATGCGAGTCGCCATGAGCGACTGGTTTGCATCGCGCAATACGGTCTCCGTAATGTTGATTTTTTTCATGACGATTCTCCTAATCAAATAGATGGGCTTATGGAAATTTATTCTTATTAAAACCATTCCATTGCAGTAAACCGCAATGGAATGGTTTTTACTATAGGATTATTATTTGGATTCCTTAATTTTTGCCTGAGCTGCAGCAAGG
>JANZZB010000057.1 GCA_026419635.1 Clostridiales bacterium
AAATACAAGTATTACTTCGGGCTATACTTCGACTATATCAACTTCACAAAATACAAATTTATCGTCAACGAGTAAGTCAACTTTAGAATTGCAATTATTAAAAAAGACAACTAAAAAAATTGTTAAGAAAACTATAACTGTTTATATAACAAAAACTGGACATAAATATCATAGAAGTGGTTGCAGATATTTGAGTAGAAGTAAAATAGCAATTTCATTAAAAGATGCAAAAGCTGAAGGTTATGGGGCTTGTTCTGTATGCAATCCTCCGGCTTAACTAATATTAAAAGTCCTAATTTTAAGAATTTCGTTGTAATTTTCGGAGGTCAATATTCGTTACCCCACCCCCCATTAAAAGGGGGCATACCCCCTGAGTGATTTTGGGGTTTATTTGGGGTTTGGTTTTACTAAATACCGCGAAATATTATGAAAAGATACAATGTGTAAATACTTAAAAAGCTTGATGTTACTACAAATTGTGACATATCATGAAACATCGTAAAACATGACTTTTTTCCTTGGTAAGGAAGAGGTCACGCGTTCGAATCGCGTTAACAGCTCCAAATAGTTCTAAGCTAAAAATTGCTTAGAAAGTATGAAAAGGTTTCGGGTATTTTCCCGAAACCTTTTTTTAATCAAAGCAAAAAACTATTAAAATAAATTAAGGCAGATGACGGAAATCATCTGCCTTATAAATTAACGTACTCGTGCTACATGCCAAGAACAAGAGTTGATAAGTATACCATAATCGATATAGTTGCAATATACAGAAGCGTTGTGATTGCGACTGTTTTTGATGCAAGTACGACATCGGCGTTGCATTTAGCTGCAAATAAAGAGGTACTTGTGGCTGCGGGCGCGGCAGAGGCTAGCATAGAGGCTAAAAATAAAGTAGAATCCATTGCTTGTGACCCAAGTATGTAAAGAATAAGAAGCATGATAGCGCCAACAATTGCCGGTACAATAAACTGCCTAATTGCAACGACCAGATAAATAAATTTGTTTTTGATTGAAGTGATTAAATCAGTTTGAGCTATATATACTCCGGTAATAATCATTGCAACAGGGGTGTTCAAAGACGCCAGACTTTTCATTGGATCAAGAATAACCGAGGGAAATTTGATAGAAAAAAGGAATACCGGAATAGCGATAGCGACACTGATTACCCCTGGATTTAAAAATGCTTTTGATAGAGGAACCGAAACGTTTTCACCGGAAAATAGACGTAGTCCATAAGTCCAGGTAAAAAAGCTGGTGGTCGCGATAAAAACAGATACATAAATGACCCCAGTATTACCTAAAAGTGAAAAAGCGAGGGGTAAAGTCAAATATCCACAGTTGGGTAAAAAAGAACTATAGCGATAAATGCATTGGGACGAATATGGTAAATGCCGAAAGGCAAATTTAGCTATAATGATACCAGTTAAATGCATTACAATTGCAACGATTACCGCTATTGCCAGTTTAAAGGCCAGGGATTTTTCATAATCAATTTGAAAAGAGCTGATAATAATACACGGCGTTACAATGTTTAATAGTATATTGGTCAACTGCTTTGCACCGCCATTGTTTATCATTCCAAGCCTGTAAGAAAGACAACCAACGCCAATTAAAATAAACATAACCGTCACGTTATACGTCGCAAGAAGGGTAAAATGCATCTAATTCATCCTCTTTATTGATTTGCCGCAACTGCGGAAGTGTTTTTTTCTGTTTCTTCTATTTGCTCAGGCAATTCTGAATTATATGTAAGGTTACGAATCGCATTTGCAAGCATCAGCTTAATACGGTTTTCCTGATTGATTTTTGTTGCTCCGGGATCGTAATCAATTGCAACAATATTGGCGTCTGGGTTGTGGTCTTTAATCAACCGGATCATGCCTTTGCCGACAATGTGGTTCGGAAGGCATCCAAAAGGTTGTGTACAGACGATGTTCTTCACTCCCGAATCAATCAGTTCCAGCATTTCAGCTGTCAAGAGCCAGCCTTCGCCCATTTTTACACCGCTGCTGATATAACCTTTAATTAATTTTTTTAAGTGATTAAAGTTATGCGGAGCTTGAAATTTAGGTTGTGTCTTTACTGCAGCAATCAGCTGATTCTGCTTTTTTAATAAAAAAGATTTTAATCGCTGGGATACAAATGCTTTTGCCGCAGAAAAACCATAAAATATCATGTCATCAATCGGATTATCTACACAGTATAGTACAAAATCCAGAAGCCCTGGAACGCTCACTTCCGTGCCTTCACGGCGCAGGAATTCTTCAAGGTTGTTGTTTCCAAGTGGAGCATACTTTACATAAATTTCGCCAACGATACCTACTTTGACACATTCTTTGGGAAGAAGCGGTATCCGGCTAAAATCCTCAACCATTTCACGCATGTTATGGTTGACTCTGGCCCCGGAATAAAAGTCCCGAAAGGTTATATTGCTGGAGAGCCGGTTGAACCATTTATTAGCCAGAGTGTCTGTTTCGCCTTTTTGAAGCTCATAAGGACGCGTTTGATTAGAAAGAAGCATCAACATATCACCATATAGAATTGCATTGACAAGCTGCATCTTCATTGGAATGGTTAATTGAAACCCGGGATTTTTCTCCATATTTGATATATTAAATGAAACTACGGGGATATGGTCAAGCCCATGCCGCTTTAATGCACGTCTTAAAAGAAAGATATAGTTTGACGCGCGACAGCCTCCCCCGGTTTGAGAGATCAAAAGGGCTATTTTATTTGTGTCGTATTTTCCGCTTTTAACAGCATCAATTAACTGACCAATGACCAAGAGCGCCGGATAGCAGGTATCATTATGTACGCTTTGCAATCCTTCAATTACAATATCAGAATGATTTGTTGTAAGTAAATCTACGTTAAAACCGTGCTTCATAAAAATTTTCTGCATGAACGAAAAATGGATAGGAAGCATCATGGGCATCAATAACGTATATTCTTTTTTCATTTGCTTAGTAAAAAGCAATCGACCGTTTTTATCACGCATTTTTAATATTTCGCAGTTCATTATTCATCACGCCTTTGCTGCCGACATTGCAGCCTTCAAGCTGCGCAATCGAATCCTTGTGGCCCCCAGATTGTTAATTTCATCAATTTTGATTTGTGTGTACAATTTTCCGTTTGACTCTAAAATATCTCTAACTTCGTCACATGTAATTGCGTCAATTCCGCATCCGAAGGAAATGAGCTGAACCAATTGCATGTCATTTCGTGTTTTAACAAATTCTGCTGCATTATACAGTCTTGAATGATAACTCCATTGGTTTAACACGGCAGCTCTTTTATGGATGGTAAAGTTACTGATACAATCTTCTGAAAGCACTGAAAAGTCTAACGATGTTATTAGACGGTCTATTCCATGATTGATCTCCGGATCAATGTGATATGGGCGTCCGGCGAGCACAATCGTCTCTATTGAGTTTTCTTCGGCATAAGCAAGTGCCTTTTTTCCGTATTGCCTTATTTGATTTTTATAATTCTCATATTCCTCATATGCCTTTTTTATTGCGGCCCGCGTCAGCTCTGAGCGTATACCGAATTCTAATTCAAAGAAACGGATGGCTTTGACGGTGAAGTTTTTTCTTAAATGTGGCGCGAAATAGGGGTATAAAAAACGAATTTCAGATAACGGATACATATTTGCCTTTAACAGCTCAGGATAATATGCAACAACAGGACAATTATAATTATTATCCTGTTTACCTTCCTTAAAATTATAAGTCATGCAGGGGTAAAAAATAATTTGAATACCCGATTCCAGTAGCTCTTCTATATGCCCGTGCATAAGCTTTGCGGGGTAACATACCGTGTCAGACGTGATACTGTACTGACCTTTTATGTAAGTATCGTGGGTCGATATCTTGGAGGGCACCACTTCAAATTCGAGTTCTGTAAAAAGAGTATGCCAGAATGGTAGATTTTCATACATGTTTAATCCCATTGGCAAACCTATTTTACCCCGTTTACCCGGAACACCTTGGTAATTCTTAAGCAGTTCCAACTTAAATTCATATGCGTTCGGAAGAGATGTTAACGTGCTGCCGCCGAGCGGGCGTTCACATCGATTTCCGGATATATATTTTCCGGCATGGCTAAACGTATTTATAGTAAGTTTACAGCGATTTGTACAAAGCCCGCAATTTGCAGGCTTTGAAATATGATTAAAATTTTCAAGGTCTTCCAAAGAGATCATACTGCTTTTCGTATTTTTCAGTGAAGCAGCGTACATTGCAGCTCCATAAGCGCCCATCAGTCCGGCAATTGCCGGACGGGTCACTTCTTTCTTTGTTTCTAGTTCAAAACTGCGCAAGATGGCGTCATTTAGGAATGTTCCACCCTGTACGACGATATTCTTACCCAGATCGTCCGCGTTTCGTGCCCGAATTACTTTATATATTGCATTTTTAACTATACTGGCCGCAAGCCCGGCTGAGATATCCTCAATTGTAGAGCCGTCTTTTTGGGCTTGTTTTACAGAAGAATTCATAAATACGGTACACCTTGAACCTAAATTTACAGGGTGCTTCGCAAAAAGCGATAGCTTTGCAAATTCTTCGACGGTGTAGCCAAGAGAGCTTGCAAAAGTCTCAATAAATGAACCGCATCCCGAGGAACATGCTTCATTTAACATTATGGAATCAACGGCGCCGTTACGGATACGAAAACATTTTATATCCTGACCGCCGATGTCCAAAATAAAATCGACATCTGGATTAAAATGGCGCGCAGCGTAAAAATGTGCTACTGTTTCAACAATTCCGGAATCCAGACAAAAAGCGTTTTTAATCAGTTCTTCTCCGTAGCCTGTAGAAGCGGCGGATCGAATCGTGATTCGATCGCCCGCTAAAGATAAAATTCTTATTAGTTCTCCTTTTACAATACTTACAGGATCTCCTAGATTTGCACCGTAATAACTGTATAAGATTTTTCCGTCGGGAGTGATTAAAATCATTTTAGTTGTTGTCGATCCGGCATCAATTCCAAGGTATGCATCCCCTCGATATGTCTTTATGTCAAGTTGATCGGCATTTGCTTTATTATGACGCGATACAAAATCAGAATAATCTTTTGGAGACTCAAATAAAACCGGTAGAGAACCAACGGTTGAACTGATTGTTTCAGCTTTTTTCAGTCTTTCAATTAGATTTTCATAATTTAATATATCTTTTTCAGATGCACACAGCGCAGCCCCGATTGCGATATAATACCGCGCGTCTTCCGGAAAAATAGAGTCTTCCGAAGTAAGATTCAATGTTTTGACAAAACGCTCCCGAAGACCCATCTGAAAAGAAAGGGGTCCTCCCAAAAACGCAACTCGTCCCTGTATCCGGCGCCCCTGAGCAAGCCCGGCGATTGTCTGGTTAACAATTGCCTGATAAATGCTAGCGGCTATATCCGCTTTTTTAGCACCCTGATTTAAGAGAGGTTGAATATCAGATTTTGCAAAAACACCACATCTGGACGCTATGTTATAAATTTTTTCATGCTGAAAACTTAAAGTATCAAGTTCGTCGGTAGACAGAGAAAGTAGAGAGGCCATTTGATCAATAAAAGCACCTGTTCCGCCTGCGCAGGTGCCATTCATACGTTCTTCAAAACCGCCTGTTAAAAAGATGATTTTTGCATCTTCGCCGCCTAACTCGACGACTACATCAATATTTTCAAGAAATGCCTCGATTGCGGTCTGCGCAGCAAATACTTCCTGAATAAAACAAAGTTCCGCGGATCTCGCAACGCCGAGACCGGCGGAACCGGTTACCGCGACCCGGACTTTTTTGCCGGTCAATAAATGGTTTAGCCCTTTAACAAGTTCTACAGTTTTCTGCCGTACTTTCGAAAAATGTCTGCCATAATATTTATAAAGAATGTTTTTATTTTCATCCAGAAGTACCAGCTTAACCGTTGTTGAACCAATATCAATGCCGAGAGATAAATAGCTCATACCTGAATCACCGTATATAATAGAATTTAAGACAAATGAATGACAAAGAAATTTAGAATTTTATACACCTACAATAATAAACGAAATTGCGTAAATATTCAATGCTAATTACCATAATATGAATAATTATGATAAAATTACATTAGTTTGATGTACATTTAATATATGGATGTTCAATATAATTTATAAAATATAAAATTCCAAAAATCATTTGGGAGGCATATTTACAAAAGGATTTAGAAATTATAGAATATAACAATTGGAAATTGACTTCCAACACTTTGTTTCTGAACGAAATTTGGAGGAGTATATGCGAAAAACGCTTTTAAAAGGAAAGTTTGCATATATTGTACGCAGACTAGTAAAGCGGTATTTCCGTGACAATGTATCAAAAACGGGCGCCGAGCTCGCTTATTTTTTCTTGTTTTCTTTTTTTCCATTCTTAATTTTTATTAATCTATTGGTTGGAACATTTCATATACCAATTGATATCATTACGGGTATTTTAAAAGTTGTTCCGCCGGACGTCGAAAAGATTGTCGCTGATTATTTTTCTTATATTGGGAGCTTTGAAAGCAAAACCCTGTTAGTTACAGGATTGGTTTTAACATTGTATTTCTTGTCACGTGCGATTAATTCTTTGATCCAGGCTGTAAACGCTGCGTATCGGACCAAAAAGAAGCGTCCGGGTTTTTCTAATATTCTGGTTTCAATTGCATTTACTGCTGTCATTATGATTTCCATCGGCATTATGTTTGTCATTATGATCTCTGGTAAAAATGTATTATTTGCTATTGTTGATTTTATAAAGCTGCCGATTTTATCTCATGATTTTATCTATATATGGGATGCTCTTCGTTTTTTGATTGCTGGTGTTTACTCTTTTCTTTTTCTTGTTTGTCTCTATTATGTGGTTCCCAATAAACGTCTTACGTTTCGTTCCTCCATTCCCGGATCTATATTTGCGATGCTTTCGTGGCTGCTCATATCTTCGGGGTTTTCATATTATGTACAAAATATGGGCAGGTACTCCGTGCTTTACGGATCAATCGGAGCCATTATGGTTTTGATGCTTTGGTTGTATTTGACCGGAATTGTTCTTGTAATGGGAGCAGAACTCAACGATATCCTTATCACATTAAACGAAAGCTGTCAATGTGAGCTAGAAAATGAACAATAAATAACTAAATTGCAAATGAAATTTTACTTTCTTTATCGGTAAAGGACAATTTATAGAATTTTATAAACAAAAAAGTATATTTAGGGGATTGTTAAGGGGTCAAAACCCCTTAATGTAAGATTAGTCCGCAGGCGGACATGCGCCGCCGGAGGACACACTGGACAAAACCGAAGGGTTTGTCCGCACCTGGGGAAGTATCGAGGGGGAATTGGATTCCCTCTCGAAAGTCTGTCGACTTTATCGACAGACTGAAAAAAGCCGCTTAAAGCGGCTTTTTTGTTTGCAAAGATAAAAGAATTAATACAACTTGAATAAGATCGAAGCAATTTCAGATCGTTTAATATTATTTGTCGGTAAAATTGATCCATTCGGATAACCTGCAATAATCCCTAACGAGGCAAGGTTATTCAAGTACGTTTTTGCCCAATAAGCAATTTTTGAATCATCCGTAAACGTTGAACTTATTACTTGGCATCCCTGCGGTAATGTGCGGCCTAATATCGTCATTGCTTCCATTCTGGTGATATTCGCATTCGGTGAAAAATAAACTTTCCCATTTACTGTTTTGCCTAACATAAGACCATCTTTGTAAAGCGCTTTTACGTATGGAAGCGCCCAGTTCGGTATCTGAGAAGCATCCTCAAAAGGCAATGTGACGTCGGCGCAGATATCCAAGTCGTAGCCGATATATTTTGCAATCATTACAGCCATTTCAAGGCGTGTCGTGTTGCGCTCAGGAGAGAAATAATATTTGTTGTCTTTTTGTTCTCCGCTAATTACTTTTTTGCCGTATAAGAAGTTAACATACGAAGAAGACCAATGATTATTCATATCAGCAAAGGTAGTTTTCTGAGAATCTCCTGAGCTAAAAGTAATGGAAGTACGTGTATAATTTCCGGCAATATCAGTCGCAGTTAGAGTCGCTCGATGTATACCCGCGCTTAAATCCTCAATTTCATAAGATAACGCGCCGGTTATCTGATCGAATGTGGAATTGGTTTTAACACCGTCTAATGTTAAAGTGACTTTAAGGTTTTTTAAGGAAAGTCCTCCGATATCAGAAACATTTGCAATGATTCTGGTTTTATTATCGCCCGAACCGGGATAAGACGTAATAGAAATAGTTGGGGGAGTGCTGTCTGTAAACGCGGTGTCATAACTTGCAATCATCTGATCAAGGAATAGGGTACCGGACGATTTGCTGTTTGCCGAGGATGTCAGAATAATCCCGGTTAGTTTAGAGGCATTGGATGGGATCGGGAAGGAAAGCTGACGATAACCTGTAAAGTTGATTGGATAACTTGTTGATGAGTTGATGGCATTTCCGGAAGAATCTGCAGTTTGAATAGAGAGTGTGTTCCCGGATGAATCACCATAGACCCACAGATTAAGATAATCCGGTCCGCTTATCAACGCGATCGGTCCTGCTGATGGAACTATTTTCATGCTGGTTAAACTGTTTCCTGCTGAGAAATTATAATTTAGCAGAGTTGCACCCGTACCGTATTTTACGAAAGCGTAATCGGTTGCGGTCTGAACATAGCCATTGACAGACGGTATAGAGGAGTCT
>JANZZB010000058.1 GCA_026419635.1 Clostridiales bacterium
GTACATATTGCAAAACAACAGCATTTCGAATCCGGGTATTATTCACCCAGGCCTTGCGCTCTATATTCCGGCGGCGCGTCATCGCGTAGCACAGGGAGAGTCCTTATGGACGATCGCGCAGCGTTACGGCGTTTCCCTGCAGAATCTGATCCGAGCAAACAACATTACGGACCCGAACAATATAAGCCCGGGAATGGTCCTTATAATCCCACGCAAAACGAGGCCGGTTAAAAGCGTGAACGGGTACATTTATATCTTAGGGCAGGATGCCGTCCCGATTGTCCGGGAAGTCGGCGGATATCTTACCTATCTAAGCCCGTTTGCCTATTTGATTACAGAGGACGCAAGCCTGCAGCCGATCGACGACGGCCCGGCTCTCGGAGTCGCAAACGCGGAAAGGGTCATCCCGATGATGGCGGTCACGAACTTTACTGCCACATCCCGTGGGGAGAATCTCGCTTCGATCATATTAAACAACCCGACGATGGTCGAACAACTTCTGACGAATATTTTAAACGTCATGCGGCGAAAAGGATATCAGGGGTTAAACATCGATTTCGAGAACGTTCTGCCCCGTGACCGGGAGGCTTACAACAGCTTTCTCACCCGCGCCGTCGCGCGTCTGCATGCAAACGGCTATTTTCTTTCCACTGCCTTGGCACCGAAAACCGGGCCGACGCAGGCAGGGCTTTTATATGAAGCGCATGATTATCCGGCGCACGGCAGGATAGTCGACTTCGTCATTCTGATGACATATGAATGGGGGTACCGGAAAGGCCCGCCGCAGGCGATCTCCCCGATTAACCGGATCCGGGAGGTGCTCGACTACGCCGTTTCGGTCATCCCGAGAGACAAAATCTATCTCGGATTTCAAATTTACGCAAGGGACTGGACCCTCCCGCACGAGGAAGGGCAAGAGGCCGAGACGTTCAGCCCGCAGGAGGCCGTGGTGCGGGCCGCGCAGTACGGCGCTACGATTCAATATGACAATACGGCGCAGGCTCCCTTTTACCGATATACGGATGCGCAGGGGAGGGCGCACGAAGTGTGGCTTGAGGACGCCCGAAGCGCGCAGGCGAAGTTCGACCTGGCCAAGGAGTACAATCTGGCCGGGATCAGTTATTGGGCCCTCGGTTACCCCTTCCCGCAGAACTGGGCTCTTTTGGAGGATAACTTCACGGTTAGGAAATAGAGAACCAGAGACAATGATACGAAAAAATCCTTAGAACCCGTATGGTTCTAAGGATTTTTCATGGAGCTGGTGATCTGACTTGAACAGACGACCTGCTGATTACGAATCAGCTGCACTACCGACTGTGCTACACCAGCATATTTAATTTTCGCTGTTATTATCCTGTTTTCTGCGTTTGTGTTTAATTTATTTTAATATCTTCAAATTAAAATAAGACACAAAATATTTAATTAATTCTTTAACGCATTATAAAGTATAAGGTTTATAAAACGTTTTGTCAATTTCCAATTTATAAAAACAGGTTCATATTTGTGGTTTATGCTCCTTTAAATTTTTCAAGTTTATCTTTGATTTTCCTGAAGTTATATTGCCGGCAAATAAAGAGGCATCCTCAACGGAGTCTCTTATATTATTTAGTATGGATTTAGATAATTAGTTATTTTTTCACCTTTCTGCGTCATAAAATTTACTTAGGAGGAGATGTTTTTATGGACAATACTCTTATAGAACGATTAGCGGTGCTTTATTTAGAACATCAGGAGATGGAAAACGTAACTGCTGAAGAGTTGGCTGAAAAATACATCAACGCAAAGAAAGAAATAATAGATGCTATTAGCCAGACGAATATCGAATCATTTCAAAATTGATTTTATGTACCGACCTTGATAAATAGGTCGGTTATTTTTTGTCCACTGGGCTTTGTAAAAGATTGCGCATATGTTAATTCAATTATGTACTAATAGCCTATGCCTGTATATAGGCTATTGCAGGGCAATTAGCATAGAGAGCAAGTAAACATACTGCTAAAAAAATCGGGTTTAAATGCCTATGTAATAGTATTTTTAAAAGCATGAAATCGAGCAATCGAAATAATATAATACAATTCTTGTAAAATATTAAATATGTAAAAACGGTTTTATTGATATTTAATCTACCAAAAAACCTGCTTTATCTTGACAATGAAGCTAACATATATATAATATATTAGATGTATCCTTGTCACCAGCATGGACTGGTGGCCAAAAGTCCAAAAGGAGGTGCAAAAAATGACCGATATCAAAAACAAGTATGAAACCGTGTTCGTCGTCGATACATCAATCGGCGAAGAAAATGTTTCAGCCGTCATTGAAAAATTCAAAACACTCATTGAGTCAAATGGCACTCTCGAGAAAGTTGATGACTGGGGAAAACGCAGACTTGCTTACCCGATCGACTACAAGACCGAGGGACATTACGTTCTTATTGAATTTACTTCGGCGCCTGATTTCCCGGCAGAGCTTGACCGTGTTTACAAGATTACCGACAGCTTGATCCGCTCGTTAATCATTGCAAAAGAATCGTAATCGAGGAGGCGTAATTTATGCTGAACAAGGCCATTCTTATGGGGAGATTAACCGGGGATCCCGAGCTTAGACATACCCCAAATAATACGGCCGTAACCTCGTTTACTCTTGCAGTAAACCGATCCTTCAGCCGCTCCGGCGAACAGCAAACTGATTTTATTGACATTGTCGCTTGGGGAAGTACGGCTGAATTTGTTACAAAGTGGTTTCACAAAGGAATGCTGGTCGCAGTTTCCGGTCGCATTCAGACAAGAAACTGGGAAGATAAGCAGGGGAACAAGCGCAAATCGGTGGAAATCGTTGCCGATGAAGTGCATTTTGCGGAGCCGAAGAAGGATACGGCAGCAAGGCCTGATGATACAATGCCTGGCTTTGGTATTCCTTCCGGAAATGCCGATTTTAGTGAGCTTGCCGATGATGACGGTGAGCTTCCGTTTTGATTTTTTCTTGAGGAGGATAGAAAATGGCTGAGAATGAAAAAGAAGTCCGTGAAACGGCTCGCTCAGAGAGATCCGATAGGTCGGAACGCTTTGAAAGACCTGATCGCGGAAGCCGCGGCAAAAAACGCAGAAAAGTCTGTGCATTCTGCGCTGATAAAGTAGAGAGCATTGATTATAAAGATACTGCAAAACTTAGAAGATTTATTTCTGAACGGGCGAAAATTCTGCCCAGAAGAATGACGGGAACATGCGCAAGCCATCAACGCCAGTTGACCATTGCCATTAAGCGCGCAAGACATCTTGCTATGCTGCCCTATACTTCAGACTAAAACAAAAGCGGCTCATTTGAGCCGCTTTTTATTTTTATAATTCACTTTTTTTATTAGCAAAGGCTTCGTTTAATTTCTTTAGTGAGGTACTGTCTAATATTTTTTTTCCATGTTCTTTTATGTAAGTCTCGGAAGGTTGATTTTCATCGGAAAATGAAAATTCAAGCAGTACGGAGAGCGCTGATTCTGGTGGATTAGTGAATAAATAGTACATTTCATCCAATAGAAATAACGATGCGTCAGGAAGATCTTGAATGTAATTATATGCGTCCATAAGATCATCAATGTTGTTATAAGCGAATATTGTATGGGTTTTCTTTTTTTCTCGAACGATAAAAATCAGGTGCTTCGTTTCATAAGAGTATATCTCAATCCCGAATCCTGGCCAGCTAAGTCCCAGCATAGATATAACCGATCTTGCCATTTCGCGAATTTTCGAGAATTCCGGGTCGTTAATCTGCGTTGAAAATTCGTCACTATTACTGCTTATAGTAATTAGTACGCTGTCATCTCCGGCTTTCGTTATCGTCATACGTTGTATCACCATCCCATGTATCTGATTATAACAATGATCGAGTAAACTTGGGATGTAAAATTATTTCCAAGGCAGCCAAGGGCATAATTTCCATATGAAGGAATAAAACAGATTCGAATATTTAATAAATAACTGTTATTGATATAGGATTAACAAATTGTTATAATTATAATGGATATGTATTGGCATGCCAAATAGTTTCGTCAGGGCATTGTTTCAATATATTCTTTTCATTTTAGAATCGTTATAAGAGGTGATTCGCTATGGCTAATACTTTTCGCGGCGGGGCTCATCCTGATGCGCAGAAAAATGCTACAAGTCACAAGCCCATTGAGGAACTAAAAGCTGCTGGAATTGTTGTTCTTCCGGTCTCTATGCATACCGGAGCCACATGCGATCCAATTGTGAAATTGGGTGATATTGTAGATCTTGGGCAAAAAATTGCGGATTCTTCCGCTTTTATATCTGCTCCCGTACATGCAACGGTTTCGGGTAAGATTATTGCAATTGAACCCCGTTTGCATCCGAACGGATTAAAGACAACAACCATCGTTATTCAAAACGATTACGAAGATCGTTTGCATCCTTCAATCAAGCCCAGGGACTATGAGCATTTAACCGGCGACGAACTCATTGGAATAATCAGAGAAGCGGGCATTGTGGGCCACGGGGGTGCTGCATTTCCTACACACGTAAAAATTAAGTCCGGTATCGGAAAAGTAAATAGCTTAATTATTAACGCGGCGGAATGTGAACCATATATTACTTCCGACCACAGAATTTTATTGGAACATGCCGATGAAGTTGTTGGCGGCATTACAATCTTAATGAAAATCTTTGGTTTAAATGAAGCTACGATCGGAATTGAAACGAATAAGCAGGACGCCATTCCAGTTTTGAAAGAAGCGATTGGCGGTCGGCAGGATATTAAAATATTCCCGTTAAAACCAAAATATCCACAGGGAGCGGAAAAACAGCTGATATCTGTCATTACCGGACGTGAAGTACCTTCCGGAGCGCTGCCTGCTGATGTCGGCGCAGCTGTCTTCAACGTTGATACATGCGGCGCTGTATACAGAGCAGTTTCGCAAGGAATACCGATGATGCGCCGGGTTGTAACCGTTTCCGGGTCAGCGATTGCAAATCCTAAAAACCTTGATGTCAGGATCGGGACTCCTCTTGAAAAATTAATAGAAGCTACAGGCGGGTTCAAAGAAGAACCGAATAAAGTCCTAATGGGCGGTCCGATGATGGGCGTCGCACAGTTTTCCCTTGAAGTTCCCGTTATTAAGGGAACAAATGCAATCCTTGCTTTTAGCGATGAAGAAGGGAAACATATTCGGAGCACTTCATGTATTCGTTGCGGGAAATGTGTCAATGCATGCCCTATGAACTTGGTGCCGACTTATTTATATTTATACAGCGAAAACGAAAAGCTGGAAGAATGTGAACGGTATGGGGTGCTTGATTGTATAGAATGCGGGGCATGCAATTATGAGTGCCCGGCAAGACTCTACCTTGTGCAATCCTTTAGAATGGCAAAACAGCGTATACTTGAGGCGCGCAGGAAATGAGAGGGATTAGGAAATGATAGAACTGAAAAAAGTAATTGTAACCTCTTCACCGCATATAAGAAATGAAAATGACACGCGTTCTATTATGATTGACGTAATCATTGCGCTTTTACCGGCACTTGCGCTCGGGACGTTTGTATTTGGACCGAGAGCGCTTACTATTACAACGGTTAGCGTAATTTCAGCGGTGTTTTTTGAATGGTTTTATCAAAAGTTATTAAAAAAACCTTCAACAATCGGGGACTGTTCCGCAGTCGTAACAGGTATACTGCTTGCTTATAATCTTCCGGTTACAGCTCCACTTTGGCTGCCGATTATAGGTACAGGATTTGCTGTCATACTGGTGAAACAGCTTTACGGCGGAATCGGGAAAAATTTTATGAATCCTGCGCTAGCGGCCAGAGCATTTCTTTTTTCCTGGCCGGTTATCATGACGACATGGGTAAAACCGCATACCGCGCTCCCTCTGTTTGTAACACCCGTCGACGTAGTTACGGCTGCTACACCACTTGCACAGATGAAATTTAGCCAAACACTTCCGGATGTTACTGTTCTTGAAATGGCACTCGGACAAATTGGAGGCTGTCTTGGCGAAACATCGGCGCTTGCACTGCTTGCTGGTGGCTTATATCTTTTGTATCGAAGAGTTATCACACCGAGAATCCCTGTCGCATACATAGGAACGGTTGCTGCGCTTACATACTTTTTCCCGCGCGGAAACGACCCTTTTTTATGGATGTCCTATAGCGTCCTTGGTGGCGGATTGATGCTTGGCGCTATTTTTATGGCGACAGATTACTCATCTTCACCGGTAACAAAAACAGGGCAATGGATATTCGGTATCGGTTGTGGATTGATTACTGTTTTTATCCGTTATTTTGGATCCTATTCAGAAGGGGTTTCGTACTCGATTTTGGTTATGAATGCGACTGTCTGGATTATCGATAAATACTCAAAGCCCTTAAAGTTTGGATACGTACGCAAAAAAAGGGGGGCTGATTCCAAATGAGTCGTAAAAAAGAAAAGTCAAATTTGATTGAAAATAAGAAAAAAACAGCTGATAATGAAATCATCAGACTTGGCGTAACCCTTTTTGCCATTACGTTTGTTGTTGCGCTACTGCTTGGTATAACGAACATGTTTACAAAAGACCGGATTGCGGCGGCGAAGGAGCAGTCCGCGATCGATGCCATGAAGCTGGTTCAGCCTGAAGCAGACGAATTTAATCCAATTGACGTAAAATTGGATGACGCGGTCGTAAGCTCAGTAAACGAAGCCAAAAAAGGCGGAGAGGTAGTCGGTTGGTGTGTTAAAGCTTCTCCCAACGGTTACGGTGGAACGATCGAGCTTATGGTTGGAATCAGCAAAGATAAGGCGGTTACCGGTGTATCTATTATATCCCTTTCTGAAACACCGGGGCTTGGCGCAAAAGCGAGCGAAAAGAGCTTTATAGATCAATATGTATCAAAAACAGGACCGCTTAATGTTGTAAAAGGTTCAGCAGCAGATCAAAATGATATTCTTGCAATATCTGGCGCTACCATTACGTCTAAAGCGGTCACATCCGGAGTTCAGGCCGCTCTCGATTGCATAACAAAGTTGCAGGATGAGGGGGTATTGAAATGAACAGTTTCATAAAACAGCTCAAAAACGGAATTATTACGGAAAACCCGAATCTGGTGCAGCTGATCGGTATGTGCCCGACAATGGCGGTATCTACTTCTCTTGTAAATGGAATTGGTATGGGCATCGCAGCAACCGCTGTTTTAATTTGTTCGAACGCCGTTATTTCCCTTTTAAGAAGCATTACTCCAAATAAAATCAGAATAGCGGTATATATCGTCGTCATAGCCGGTTTTGTAACAATGGTTGATTTGCTGATGCAGGCGTATACACCGACGTTGTCGAAATCCCTTGGTTTGTTTATTCCGCTTATCGTTGTCAATTGTATTATATTGGCAAGAGCGGAAGCGTACGCTTCTAAAAATGATGTTCTCCATTCTGCGATCGATGGACTGGCAATGGGGCTGGGATTTACATTTACGCTTTGCATTCTTTCCACCGTTCGTGAGATATTAGGAAATGGCACGATTCTCGGATTTCACATTTTAGGCAGAGCATACCAGCCGGCCTTAATTATGATTCTTCCAACAGGTGGTTTTTTGACGCTTGGGATTGTCATTGCCGTTATGCAAAAGCTTACGTCAAAAAAGGGGGCGTAAAGGATGACAATTACTCAAATCTTTAGTTTAATGATAACAGCGATCTTGATTGAAAACTTTATTTTTGTCAAGTTTCTGGGATGCTGCCCGTTTTTAGGCGTGTCAAAAAAGATGGATACGGCAATAGGAATGAGTCTTGCCGTTATTTTTGTTATGACACTTGCATCCATTGTCACATGGATTATTAATACGTATGTGTTAGTGCCTTTGCAGCTTGAATATATGCAAACCGTAGCTTTCATTCTTGTAATAGCAACTCTTGTTCAGTTTGTGGAAATGGTATTAATTAAAGTGATGCCGGCGTTATATCAAGCGCTTGGTATCTATTTGCCACTCATCACGACAAACTGCGCTGTGCTTGGCGTTGCGATATTAAATATTAATAAAGGATTAAATCTATTTGGTTCGGCACTCTACGGTTTTTCCGGCGGCGTCGGGTTTATGCTGGCAATCTTATTATTTGCATCCGTAAGGGAAAGAATCGAGTTTTGTGACTATCCCAAATGTTTTGACGGATTTCCGATTGCATTAATTACTGCAGCCTTGCTTTCTCTCGCTTTTATGGGATTCCAAGGTTTAAAAATATGGTAAACAACTGCCCGTTTTATGGGTATAATTGGAGTTGAATATAGTTATGGATTTTCGAAGCATACTATATCCGGTACTTGCTCTTGGTACAATGGGTCTTCTTTTCGGCGTGCTTTTGGCATGTGCATCAAAAATATTCGCCGTCGATACGGATGAACGTCTACCACTAATCATCGAAGCTCTGCCCGGTGCAAACTGCGGCGGCTGTGGCTTTGCAGGCTGTTCGAATTACGCTTCCGAAATTGCTACAGGAAGGGTGCCCATTAACAAATGCCCTGTGGGCGGAACAAAATCTGCGAAAAGAATTGCAGAGATCATGGGAG
>JANZZB010000059.1:0-8084 GCA_026419635.1 Clostridiales bacterium
AAATGCCTTGGTGGTCTTTCGCCTGCTGACTTCCTTGCAAAGTGTTGCACTTGATTTGACAATTTGCCCCAATTCCCTCTCGATACTTCCCCAGGTACGGACAAAACCTTCAGGTTTTGTCCAGTGTGTCCTTCGCCGGCACATGTCCGTCTGCGGACTAATCTCATGTTAAAGGGTCTCGACCCCTTAACAATCCCCAAATATACTTTTTCAACACTCTGAAACGCCGGACAAAATCTGTCCGGCGTTTATATTCGACTTTTATGACTCCTTTTTATTTTATTTAGATAATAAACTTTACATACGTATTTCAACGGAACCAGTAGCAATCCTTTCACATATTCTGTATTGGTATAAAAATTTATATTTATACAAGAAGTATTACGACGTACCGGTATAGAACGGGCGTCGTCAAACCCTTCTGGGCCGAAAAGTTACCTGCTTGTATTTTAATATTACAGTTTTGACCCTCTGGGATGTGGGTATTTAATAAATATAGATAAAACAGCATGAATCCGCCTACGACTTGTCAGACGGATTTTTGTTTTTTTCAGTTTATTATTGATCGTAACCTTTTTCTTTTTGATATGCAAAAAAAGACGGACGTCAAGTCCGTCCGTCTTTATAAACATTTATTTTTTTGGCAAAATTGATTGCGGATCTATTTCTTTTCCGTTTTTTAACAATTCAAAATGCAAATGCGGTGATTCGGCGCTTTCGGCCAGCATAGAAGATCCGACGCCTCCGATGATGTCTCCGGATTTCACAGTGTCTCCTTTTTTAACGGTAGCGTTTTTCATTAAATTGCAGTAAAGGCTTTCTATTCCGTTATCATGTGCAATTCGAATACAATAGCCCAGCATTTCGTCATAATAAATGTCTTTCACGGTACCGTCTGCAATCGCCGAGACTCGTTCACCGTCTAAAGTCTTAAAATCGATACCTTTATGAACACGCCAATCTCCCATTGTTTCATCTTTCGTCAGCTTGTCCCCTGAAAATGCTTTCAATACAGTTCCGGAAACAGGACGTACATAAAAAGGTGTCTCCGGAGTCGGTACCGGGTTATTCACCTTTATATCTGCGTTTTTATTCGTTTTTTCTTCTGTTTTATTACTTGGAATCTCAACCGGTGTCTCATTGATAACAGGCGCTTCTTCTATCGGGTAATTTTTTGATCCAAATTCTTCGATGTTTGAGTTTTCGTCAAGCTGTACTGCGTTTTTGCCTTCAAAAAAGAGTACATAACCCGAAATTCCTATTGCTCCTATGCAAAGGAAGAGGATTATGTAGAATCCCCTCTCTTCAAAGAATTTAAGCATTCGTTCCAAACCAAACTTTTTATTCTTCAATATAATGCACCTCCGTTGTTATTATTGACAATGCGGAGATGCATTATGCAAAATTTTACTTTTTATGTATTCACTTCTAACCAAGTTTTTTTAACGTAACGCCTTGATAATACCATTTTACAATATCTTCGTAGGTTTTGCCTTCAAGTGCCATTAATCGTGCGCCATATTGGCTAAGCCCGACACCGTGACCGTAGCCCGTTGTGTGGAACGTTATAGAATCATTGTTATAAGACAATGTAAAATTGGTTGAATTAAGTGAGAACATTTCCCGTATTGCAATTCCGGATACGCGGACTCCGCCAACTTCCACGCTGATAACTCCCCCTGCCTGGCTGCGTTTTGAAGCTTTAAACCAAGTGCCGATCGGAGTATTTAGTTTTGCAGTAGGGTACTGTTTTAAGAATTTTTCCTTAAAATTTGCTCCCGTTAGTTCTACTGTTCCTATATATCTCGGAGAGACGTCTCCTCCCGGACTGTCAACGCTCTTTAGGTAAGGTGTTGCGGTTCCCCAAACATCAGCGGCACTTTCCGTTTTCTTTGCTGCCGCTGCATGGAATACTGCAGCAATCGGTTGATTGTCATATGTAACAATGACGCCGTCCGTATCTTTTACCGCATTTTTAATAATTTTAACGTATTCGTCTGCTTTGCTGCCCCACAGTTCTTTCGCCTTGGCATCTAAGTCCACATAACCTTTACAGTGCTTAGGATCGTCACAAAGAACCGCACCTTTATGGCTTTCCGGCGGCTTGCTTCCCAGCTCCACAAGCTTTTTCTTGTAAACCGCATAAGTTCTGGCTGCCACTGCCTGCGCTTTTAATGCCTCAACCGGAAATGACGCCGGTATTTCTGCGGCAAGTACTCCCGGAAGATATTCCTCCATTGTAAGTTCTTTTACTTCTCCCGCTATTAAAACAGTAACCTTCTGATTTTTATCCCAATCCTTAGATTTATTTCCGTTTGACGAAAAAAGTTCATCGATTACACTTTCGGATACGGTGCCGGTTTCTTTTGTCAACCCTTTGTCCGTTGCAGCGCTTTTTCCAAAAGTGATAAAGGGCAGCAGATAAATCGTACCTAAAAGAATCAAGCCTAACGTCATAATCCTTTTCATTTAATATTCCTCCTGATCGGATTCATTACTCCATTTTGTTTCTGTTGACAATTACAAATGTATTACTGTATTATATTATTTATCACAAAATTGTACCTGTTAAGAGGTGAAACAATGAATTACCAGTCAAATTATTTAGATGACAATATGTTAAAATGCTTATGTGAGGAATTTCGGAATAATAACCACATTGATCCCGAAGCCTATACCAATTTTAAGGTAAAGCGCGGTCTGCGTGATGCAGACGGTACCGGTGTCGTTGCGGGCATTACGTTGATCGGCAACGTTCATGGTTATGTGTTAAACGAAGGTGAAAAGGTACCGATCGAAGGGAAGCTAACCTATCGCGGTATCGATGTAAACGATTTGGTAAACGGTTTTATTACAGAAAACCGCTTCGGTTTCGAAGAGACCGCTTATCTCATTCTTATCGGTGAATTGCCAAATAAAAACCAGCTTGAAAAATTTACCGAAGTCCTCGGAAAAACAAGAATTTTGCCCCCGGGTTTTACAGAAGACATGCTGTTAAAAGCCCCGTCAGGCAATGTTATGAACAAACTTGCACGTGCCACATTAGCTCTTTACTCCTATGATGATAACGCCGATGATATTTCTCTTGAAAATTCCATTATTCAGAGTATTCAGCTGATTGCGCGTTTCCCCACCATTATTTCGCTCGCATATCAGGTTAAAAAACATTATTATGACAATGACAGTCTTGTGCTTCGAAATCCGGACCCGAATTTATCAACCGCTGAAAACATTCTGAGGCTCAGTAAAAAGTACGGAGAATATACCCAGGATGAAGCGCGTTTATTGGATTTGTGCATGGTACTGCATGCTGAGCACGGCGGCGGAAACAACTCTGCCTTCTCCTGCAGGGTGCTCTCATCCTCCGGCACGGATACATATTCGTCCATATCAGCTGCCGTTGGTTCATTAAAAGGACCGAAACACGGCGGAGCTAGTACGAAGGTCAGCCAGATGTTTGATGAGATTAAGCAAAACGTCAAAGATTGGACAAATGACGACGAAGTAGCATCCTATATTGAAAAAATTATAAACAAAGAAGCCGGTGACGGAACCGGCCTGGTTTACGGGATGGGTCATGCGGTTTACACATTATCCGATCCGCGTTCGGTTATATTGAAAATATACGCGCGTAAACTTGCTGAAAAGAACGGTTATTTAAGCGAATTCGAACTGCACGAGTCGGTTGAACGTTTGACCCCGGAAATTTTTGCACGTGTAAAAGGCGATACAAAAACGATTAGTGCAAATGTGGATTTTTATTCCGGACTTGTGTATAAAATGCTTGGACTTCCCGAAGAACTGTACGCCCCGTTATTTGCAGCATCCAGAATTGTCGGCTGGACAGCGCATCGGATAGAGGAGATTCAAAACGGAGGAAGACTCATCCGTCCCGCCTATAAGATGATTTCAAAGAGAAGAGATTTTGTCCCTCTCTCCGACAGAGACTAAGATACATAACAAAACAGAGCATGGAAAAAATTATTCCATGCTCTGTTATTATTTATTTTTTACCTGTGCTTCTTTTAGAGAAATAAGTATCTTTTGCTCGTTAAGATATGTTATTTTTAAACCTGTTGTGGTATAATAACCGCGAAGCTGTTATTATACTGGATTTTATATCCCTTCAGCTCTCCGCTCTGCGGAAACTGCTGAAGTTGGACATTATACCATAAACGCAAAGCATTTATAGTATAATAACCGCGTTGCATTTTTTGCAATAGAGCTTTTTTCTCCCTTTTGGGAGACCGGAATCAGCTTGTACTATATCCGGCGAAGGGAACGATCATTATGAAAAATTCAATCCTGTTGACTATTTCGACCATTATTTTAGGACTCTGTGGTGCTTTGCTTCGGGCAAAGCAGTTAATGTACGGATTTGAAACCGATACCGGGCTGCCTGTTCGTTCAGGAACTTTATTCGGCTCTTCACTTTTTGTTTTGACTATTTTTGTTATATTTTGTTTCTTTTTATATATGATTATCAACAAGAACAAAATCGCAAAGTGTGATTACCACCTTTTCCAGTATATCAAAGGTTACAGCCAGGTACTTATCCGAGTTTTATCTGCGTTTTTGATGTTTTTATCAGGTGTTATTGGAATTTATCTGTTTTTGCACGATAACAGCGTATCCCTTTTAATTATTGCCCTTCTCTCTCTAGTTTCCGGTTCCGGCGTGATTTTTCTTACATTAGCCCAAAAAAGAAACCGGCTTTCCGAAGAACATCTTATCTGTGCTGCGGCTCCTGTATTTTGGTCCAGCTTTTTACTGATTTACTGTTTCAGGGAACATTCGGCAAATCCTGTAATCAGCTCGTTTTCTTACGAATTGTTTGCCCTTACCGTTTCTATGTTGGCGATTTTTTATTTTTCCGGGATTTTTTATGCGCGGCCTTATCTCGGACGAACACTGTTTACATCATTCGTTTCCATATTTTTAATTATTACCGCGTTTGGCGGGCGGCTTTTGTACGATATATTAAGTGCAAACAATGCTGAACTTTTTTCTACAGTCTTTTGGTTCACCGCAATGACATCTATTTTACTTTTCGTGGCAGCGAACGTGAATCTTTTAAGCGAGGCCAGGGGCTCTAAACATTAGTGTATTTTTTAAGATTTAATTTTTTACCAGACAGAAATGTCTGGTTTTTATTTATTTGCCCTTTTGTGCGGCATAGCCGTGCGAATAAATCGCTTAAGGCGATTTATTCAGGAGATATTATTTATTTTTTTACTTTTATTTACTTGACAATAATACCATTTTGTTATATCATTACAATGCTTGTAACCAATTTGTAACTTAATTGAAATTATTTTGTAATGATCTAAAATAAGGAGACAAGATGCAACCGACTAGTTTACTTGTTTCACGACCTTATGCAGAACCGGTGATAAATGAAAAAAAATCTTTCCTGAAACGTGTGCGCAGGAAATGGCGCCGGTTTTCTGCTGTATTGAAGACAAGAAAAGTACAGTTTACAAAAAAATACCGGCTTTATATAAATAATCAGCCGCTTTTGATGCTTACCAGGAAAACTTCTCTTTCAGCAGGTTTTTTTCTTCTATCCATGTGGCACTTTGCGCTTAGGTGTTTTTATTATACGGTTATTTTAATTTATCGTTTTGCAACCTGGGTCTCACAGCCTTTTGCGAATGCAGCCAAAACAATTTTACCCATACTGCAAAAAAAATACCAGACACTTATTCAGTTTAAGGATACTTTTCTGCACAGCCCGATGGGGAGAATTCCCGCAGTTGCTTTAATTGGCGCTTTCACAGCTTTAATTTTATCGATCAATTATTTCGGTTTGGGTCTTGAAGTATTTATTGATGGACAATCGGTTGGGTTTGCAACCAATCAGCAGCAAATTGATTCGGTCATTCATACGGTAGAAAGCCAATCCGCTTATTATTTAAACCATCCGTACAATCTTAATATTGATGTTGAATATAAATTAAGACTGATGGACAAAACGAATATTATTAATCCTGCAGAACTTGAAGAAACATTATTCTCAAAGGTTAATGAAATATCAGATTTATATGTTTTAAAAATAGACGGAAAAATTATCGGGGCAAATGCCAACAAGTCGGCTATTGAATTGGTGCTGAACAAACTTCTGGAACAATATGGTTCGAAGAACTCGAATGTAAAAACTGAATTTATTCAGGACGTCCAAATTGAAAAAATGCCCGTTGCTAATATTTATTTAAGATCCGTTTCCCAACTGACATCCTTATTAAAGGGTGGCACCGGCAGCGGAAGCACAAAAGTTTATACCGTGCAGGATGGCGATACTGCCAGCGGAATCGCTTCAAAAAACAGTCTTAAAATGAGCGAACTAAAAGCACTGAACCCGGATCTCAATCCGGATAAACTGTCGATCGGACAAAAAATAAATCTAAGGACCGCTTCATCTGCTTCTTCCTCTCTTATTTCGGTAAAACAAATCAAACAAGTTAGCTATACTGAAAATATTCCTTATAAAACGCAAACCGAGAAAAGCGATAATCTTTACAAAAACAACAAAAAAGTTGTCGTATCGGGTATAGAAGGAACGGCAAAAGTTTCTGCAGAAGTTGTTATGATCAACGGTGAAGAGGTATCCCGCAAAATTTTAGACCGTGTTCAAATAAGCGACCCCATTAACGAAATTGTGCAGATCGGCACAAAAAAACCGCCCGTCAAATCTGCAACCGGCAAGTTCACTTATCCGTTCCGCGGCCTCGTAACCTCAAATTACGGATACAGGCATTCGGAATTTCATACCGGCGTAGACTTTGCCGGGCCAATCGGAAGCCGGATCGTAGCTGCGGACGGCGGAAAGGTTATCTTCGCGGGCTGGAAAGGCAATTATGGTAATTGTGTTATCATCAGTCATGGGAGAGGTCTTGAAACGCTTTACGGCCATTGCAGCAAATTGCTTGTGACGTCAGGCCAGCAGGTTGGTAAAGGCGAGCAGATTGCTAGATTAGGAAGTACCGGACGAAGCACCGGTCCGCATGTCCATTTTGAAGTGCGTATTAACGGCAACTTCGTCAGCCCTTGGAAGTATTTAAGATAAATTTTGAAGACGCCGGAATCCGGCGTCTTTTTCCGTATGGCTTGCTTTTTTATAACAGTTTGTTACGTTAACTAAAACATATATTGGTGCGTATGTTCAGATTATGTCTGTTCGGAGATTGTCAATCAATGGCGCGAGATCATCTTAATGTACGTTTGTTATGTTAAGCAATTACGCCTATTGATTATCCGAATTTATAAACGTTTCGCTTCAATACGCTAAATTCAGTGATATAGCAAAGAAATAGCCGGTAAATACCGGCTATTTCTTTTATAGTTCTCTTTTGTTATTTTTAGTAAATGGTGTTTTAGCTACTCCGATGTTACGATGCTGTACAGGTAAGTCCTGTTTTAGATGCAACCGCATTGCCAGCCGCATCCTGAAGGTAATTCGTAGTCGGCTTGGTGTAATTAATTGTGAGAGCATCACTTGCTGAAACACCTGTTACAGTCAGTGTTACAGTTGATCCGCTTACCGCAACATTCGATACAGTAATTGATGTTGTTCCTTTTTTAACTGAAAATGCAGACGCTGCCGGGACGTAACTTGCATTCAACGCCTTATCAGTAGCTAACACAATCGTTGTTGTAGATGCCGAAGTAACACCTGTGATTGTCGGGCTCTTGATATTGGCAGCCGTTAAAGTAAACAGTTTGAATTTTACAACTTTATTGCTTGAATTCAGCTCATAGACTTCCAGATATTTTTTTGTTGTAGAATCAACACCTGTTATATCTGCTTCAGATGTATATGTATATAACGTGTCAGCTGATCCTGATCCAGATGTCGGTGACATCGAAGTTCCTACCAAAGGAGTCGATGCGATTCTCGTAGCCGAGAAGCGATATGCCAGCGTATTGCCTGTACCTGCTGTTGCTTTGACCTTTGTTGTACTGGCTGCCGATCCCGCCGCTGCTACTGCTGAAAGAGACGGAGCTGCTGCGGTATTAATTGTAATCGTTCCGTCGGATACCGCTGAATACCCGCCAGCCATATCAAAAGCAATTACCTTGAATGC
>JANZZB010000059.1:8094-8347 GCA_026419635.1 Clostridiales bacterium
ATGGATACCGATTTTGCCGGATCCGTCACTGTTGCTTTCAAGACAGACCCATCGGTTACCCAACCGTTAAAAATTTCAACTGTTTTAGTATCTAAGCTTGACGTGTAATAAGTATCATTTGGTACTACATAAATTGTTCCGGCCTTATTCGACTTAATACCCGTATTCACGGTTGTAATAGAAGTGCCATATGTAACCGTGCTGGTAGCATTTAAAGTCACAACCGGTGCTGCATAATTGGAGACAGTAATAG
>JANZZB010000060.1 GCA_026419635.1 Clostridiales bacterium
CGAACCGCTCCATTAACCTGGCTTTTGCATCGTTGTAGCTTGAGCGAATAATCGCTATTACTTCGTCAATATTGTCGCATGCAATGCGAAGACCCTCTAAGATATGCGCACGCTCTTCTGCCTTTTTAAGATCATATTTTGTCCGGCGCTCGATAATTCCTTTTTGGAATGCAATGTAATGGTCCAGAATCTCACGCAGTTTTAGCACTCTTGGAACATTGTTTACAATCGCAAGCATGTTAATGGAGAATGTTTCTTCCATCTGCGTGTATTGATAAAGCTGGTTAAGTACAACCTGAGGGTTTGCGTCACGTTTTAGCTCGATAACAATTCGCATACCGTTGCGATCGGATTCGTCGCGTAAGGCGGAAATGCCGTCAACACGTTTTTCATGCACTAACGTCGCGATAGATTCAACAAGACGTGCTTTGTTGACCTGATATGGAATTTCATAAACTGCGATCAAAAAGCGATTCGGGCCGTTCTCTTCAATTTCCGCTTTTGCACGCACTTTAATCCGTCCGCGGCCAGTTGCATAGGCTGCACGGATACCGGCCCTTCCCATGATTGTGCCGCCAGTCGGGAAGTCTGGTCCTTTTATCAGTTCGCAAATCTCCGAAATTTCCGCTTCAGGATGGTCGATGACGTAACAAACAGCGTCGATAACCTCGGACAGGTTATGCGGCGGAATATTGGTCGCCATACCGACCGCGATACCTGAGGAACCGTTTACCAGAAGATTTGGAAATCTTGAAGGAACAACAACCGGTTCTTTTCGTTGGTTGTCAAAGTTCGGTATAAAATCAACGGTTTCTTTTTCAATATCGGTCAAAAGCTCGAGAGCAAGTTTTGCTGTTCTTGCTTCCGTATAACGGTATGCAGCAGCCGGATGTCCGTCGATCGATCCGAAATTGCCGTGTCCGTCAATCAGCGGATAGCGCATGGAAAAATCCTGCGCCATCCGCACCATGGAATCATAGACCGCCGCGTCGCCGTGTGGATGATATCGGCCAAGAACGTTACCGACCGTCGTTGCCGATTTTCGGTATGGCTTGTCCGGAGTTAAATTATCCTCGTACATTGCATATAAAATTCGTCTGTGGACAGGCTTCAGGCCGTCGCGAACATCCGGAAGCGCGCGGCCAACGATTACCGACATCGCATAATCAATATACGATTTTTTCATTTCCCTCTCGATATCGACAGAGATGATTTTCTGGTCTTCAAAGGCAAGGCTCATGTTTCACTCATCCTTAGTTGAATTACAAGCAGTAAATTTGTGTTAGAAGTTTGTGTCAATGTCACTTTTATTTGGCAGAATAACTGCAGCTACGATATATACGATGACTCCGGAGAACCAAAATAAAGATAAAATAACCGTTAAAAGTCTTACCAAAGCTACATCGATGTCAAAGTATTCTGCAATTCCGCCGCAGACTCCGCAAAGTTTTTTTCCGTGTTCGATTTTATAAAGCTTTTTCATATAATCAATCCTTTCCTAAAATAGTATTATTTCTTCCTGGCGATTATATATCCAAATTCGTTACGTACTTTGCGTGCGTCTCAATAAATTCTTTTCTCGGTTCAACTTTTTCTCCCATTAAAATTGTAAAAATTTCATCTGCTGAAACAGCATCTGCCATTTCCACTTTGAGTAATGTGCGGTATTCGGGATTCATTGTCGTTTCCCAAAGCTGCTCGGGATTCATTTCACCAAGACCTTTGTAACGCTGGATGTCGGCATTTTCTCCGACTTCCTCAATAATTCTCGAAAGCTCCCTGTCTGAATAAGCATATTTCATATAATTTTTGCCTTTTGTGACTTTATAAAGCGGGGGCTGTGCGATATATACATTTCCGTTTTCGATTAACGGACGCATAAATCGGAAGAAAAAGGTTAAAAGCAGCGTGCGAATATGACTTCCGTCGACATCGGCATCGGCCATGAGTATGATTTTTCCGTATCTTAACCTTGATAAATCAAAATCATCCCCGATACCGGCTCCGAACGCCGTAACAAGCGGAGAAAGCTTATCATTTCCGAAAACACGGTCGATTCTGGCTTTTTCTACGTTCAGCATTTTTCCCCAAAGCGGTAGAATTGCCTGGAACCTGCGGTCTCGCCCGTTAATTGCGGAACCACCTGCAGAATCTCCTTCGACGATGTATATTTCAGTCAAAGATGCATCCTTCTCTTGACAGTCGGCAAGCTTTCCGGGCAACTGCGCACCGTCTAACGCGCTTTTTCTTCTTGTCGCCTCACGGGCTTTTCTTGCAGCTTCACGAGCCCTGGAAGCCGTTAGCGCCTTGTCAAGGACCGCTTTTGCGACAGAGGGGTTTTCTTCAAAGTAGGTGCTGAGCTTTTCGTTCATCATGCTTTCGACAATCGTTCTCATTTCCGAATTGCCGAGTTTTGTCTTTGTCTGGCCTTCAAACTGCGCATTTTCAAGTTTAACGCTGATAATTGCTGTTAAACCTTCTCTGGCATCTTCTCCGGAAAGATTTTTATCGCTGTCTTTTAAGATATTATATTTTCTCGCGTAATCGTTTAAGACTTTTGTCAGTGCCGACTTAAAGCCGGTCTCGTGCATTCCGCCTTCGGAAGTATTGATATTATTGGCAAATGACAGAATTGTTTCGCTGTAACTGTCATTGTACTGCATCGCAACTTCTGCTTCACTGTCTTCGCGTTGCGCAGTCATATAAATGACCTGCTGATGAACCGGTGTTTTATTTCTGTTCAGATGGGTAACAAATTCGCAGATGCCGCCTTGATAGCACATTGACTTTTCGTTTAATTCCCCGCCTCTTGTATCACGCAATGTAATTCTTACGCCGGCGTTTAAGAAGGCCTGCTCACGGAGTCTTGTTAAAAGCGTATCAAAATCATAAACAACTTCTTCGAATATTTCCGCATCCGCTTTAAATGTAACTCTCGTGCCGCTGTCTTGAGCTTCTCCTACTACTTTCAAGGGCTCTTTTGTCACACCGCGCTCAAAACTAATTTGGTAGCTTTTTCCGCCTGTTCGTACTTCGACGTGGACCCATTCGGAAAGTGCGTTTACAACAGAAGCACCAACACCGTGCAGCCCGCCCGCTACTTTATATCCGCCGCCGCCAAACTTTCCGCCCGCGTGAAGAATTGTAAATACGGCTTCAAGCGCAGAAATTCCTTCCTTTTCAAGAGTCCCGACCGGTATACCGCGTCCGTTATCGCAAACGGTAATGATCTCGCCGTCTGAAATAGAAACTTCAATATGCGTGCAGTATCCTGCAAGCGCTTCGTCTATGGAATTATCGACAATTTCATAAACCAGGTGATGAAGTCCACGGATTGATGTTGACCCGATATACATTCCGGGTCGCTTTCTCACCGCTTCGAGGCCCTCTAGAACCTGAATTTGTGTAGCGTCATAGGTTTTTGTAACTTTTGAGTCAAAACTTTCGCTCATGCTGCGCATCCTTTCGTTTGGAACTGGTTTCCGCTTCTCAGCGCAAAAGCTGAATGAATATATAGTATGAAATTATCCCCGTATAGTCAAAATATTGTCTGGCAGCGGATCCGATTCCGCTCTCTTAAGCAATGTGGCGGAAGATATTTGCGATATATAAATACTTTTTTTTCCGTTTTCCTCGCAGAGTACAAATGATTTCGGAACATCATCGGATACATTGATTACACAGCCTGATTTTTCCGCGTCGGCTAAAAAAGTTCTTGTTATTTTCGAATAAGAAGTAGTATCAAGGTCAAATACGCCGACAATGCTTTTAATGGATACCGCTACGTCTCTACCAAGATGAAGATACATTTCATCACTTCCCTATTCTGTCTTAAGCTCCCTCATGCACTTAATTGCTCCCTTATGTATGGTAAACAGACGTCCGCTAAGCACTTTTGCAGGCTTTTCGTCCTCGCAGCACGTAATAATCACCTGTCCGCCATGGATCTTATTGAGTACAAAGTCCTGACGTTTTGTATCCAGTTCAGACAACACGTCATCAAGAAGCAAAAGAGGGTATTCTCCGCAGTCCCTGAAAAATAATTCGCGTTCGGCAAGTTTTAGGGATAGTGCAACCGTTCTTGTCTGGCCCTGTGACGCATAGGTTCTCGCGGGAAAATCATCTATTAAAAGCTCAATGTCATCCTTATGCGGTCCTGAAAGACAGGATTTCGACTGAATTTCCGCCTGGCGGTGTGCTGCGTAATGATCTAAAAGTTCCTTTTCAATCGTTTTTATGTCGTTTGTCGGTTTAGAAACGGAACGAACTGTTTTATAGGCTACTGAAAGCCTTTCTCTTTGACCGGATGCTCCAAAATGAACTGTTTCTGCTTCCGGTGAAAGTAGTGCTACAAATTCCGCACGGTATTTGATGATCATTGCTCCGATTTTCATCATTCGAAATGAAAAGTCATCAAGCGTATCTAAAAGTGCCGGTTTCCATTCTGAATCCTTTAATATACGTGTTTTATGCTCCAGCAGCTTATTATATTCCGTGATAAGGTTCGCATACTGAGGTCTGAGTTGAGTCAGAGCGATATCAAGAAATCTTCGTCTTTCTGATGCTCCGCCTTTTACAAGGTAAAGATCATCCGGTGAAAATAAAACACTTTTTAAGAGTCCTGCAAGTTCAAAATTCCGTTTTAATTTTACTTTGTTTACGTATATTACCGGAGAACGCGTACCGGATAAATTGATTTCTACGTCAAATTCGCGGTTTCTTGAAATTAACTGCGCTTCGACTCTCAATGTCTGTTCGCCGAAACCGATCAATTCTTTTTTATAGAGCGTTCGAAAGGACCGGACACAGGAAAGATAGGAAACGGCTTCTAAAAAATTCGTTTTTCCCTGTGCGTTTTCACCGCAGATAATATTTACGCCTTCATGCAAAGAAAAGAAAGAATCTTGATAATTCCTGAAATTTTGGAGCCTGATTGTGTTTAATACCATCTACTCCACCATGACGGCCGTGCCGCCAAATAACACACAATCCCCGCGTTTTATTTTCTTTCCTCTCATAAGACAGGTTTCTCCGTTTACTTTTACGAAACCGTCCAATATTGCATCCTTTGCTTCTCCTCCTGTCATGCAAAGACCGGCAAACTTCAGCAAAGAATCCAGCTTAATGTATTCAGTTTGAATTGTTACCGACATCTTTTGTTCCATTTTAATCGATCCTTATTCACTTGTACGAAGCCGAACCGGAAGTACAAGAAAAACAAATTTGTCTGATCCATCCGTCGGACGCATTACACAAGGAGCAAGTCCGCTTTTCAGTTCAACGATAACCGTATCGTCGGGACATGCTTTTAACGCATCCAACAAGTATTTATGATTAAAACCAATTTCTATGTCGTTTCCTTTTCCCGTAAAAGGACATTCGTCATAAGATTTTCCAAGCGTTGTTACACAGGAAAGCCTGATAGCATTATTTGCAAAGTAACAGCGAACCGGATTTTTCAGTCTTTCGTTTACAATAAGTGAAACACGTTCAATAGAATCAATGAAATTGCGAACGCTGACGGTATACTGTGCCGTAAAATCTTTTGGAATGGCGTTTTTATAATTTAAGAATTCGCCTTCTAAAAGTCTTGCCGTAATAACGGTGTCGTTTAACTGAAATAGGATATGTTTTTTATCCGGATATAAGTAAATAACATCATCCGTATCCTGAAGAAGCCGCTCCATCTCTTTTAACGTATCTCCGGGTACTACAAAAGAACATTCTTCACACTCATTTTCAAGTTTTTCTTTTCTGAGTGCAAGACGATATCCGTCTACGGATATAAGAGAAAGATATCCTCCGTCAATTTCAAACAACGTACCAGTATGAATCGGCTTATTTTCGTTTTCGCTGACTGCAAATACAGTTTCGGATATCATGTGTTTTAATACGCGCTGAGGAACACTGATTTTCTTTTCTGTGTTTACTTCCGGAATGACAGGATATTCATCCGCAGACGTACCAATAATGTTAAATTCCGAAAAAGCACATTTAATTGTTGTGACCAGTTTTTCATCCACAGAAATTTCAACCATGTCATCCGGCAATTTTCTAATAATATCGCCAAAAATCCTTGCGTTTAATACGACAGAACCATTTTTTTCGATGTTTGCAGAAAAGGAGCAACGAATTCCTGTTTTTAAGTCATATCCGCACACAGAAATTTTTTCGTCAGCTGTAATTAGCAGACCTTCCAAGACAGAGATTGTACTTTTAGAAGAGACAGCTCTCGAACAAATCGATACTGCTTCAGATAACAAAGATTTTTCACAAAAAAACTTCATTTTTATTCCCTTTCTTATCATATTTTTTTTAAAATAAAAATATAATAATTTTTTAGTAGTAGTAGTAACCTTATTTATCCTGTGGAAAACCTTTGAAACTACTGAAAAATTTGGATTACACCATAAACAAGTATTTGTTGATAAAAGTGATAATTTTTAGAAAAATAGGTTTTTGTTTTTTTTGTCCACAGCAGTTAACAGTTATTGTAAAGATATCAACAGGAATTTGTTGATATCTTTATTTTTCCCTGATATTAGTTTTTAAGTCGTTAATCGTATTTTTCATAACGCTGTCGCCCTTAATCATTTCTTCGATTTTGTTGATCGAATGAAGAACAGTGGAATGATCTCTACCAAATTCTTTGCCTATTTCGGGGAGAGATGAGTCTGTCAGTTCCCGAACGAGATACATAGCAACTTGTCGCGGGAAAACCGTATCTTTTGCCCTGTTTAGGCTGATGAGCCTGTCCGGTGTAATAGAAAAATAATTCGAAACTTCTTTAATAATCAAGCCTGCTGTCGGATTTAAACCGGGATTTTCGAGGAAGATATCTCGAATTGCAATTTCCGCAAGTTCAATATTGATTTCTTTTTCCATAAGGTCGTTAAGAGCTTTGATTTTTTTAACCGCACCTTCAAGCTGACGCACGTTTGTCGTAATGATTCCGGCTAAGTACTGCATTACGTCTTCCGGCAGAGAAAAATCAATCAGCATGGCTTTGGCTTTAATAATTGCCATTCGTGTTTCATAATCAGGCGGCTGAATATCCGCAATAAGACCCCATTCAAAACGTGTTTTTAAACGGTCCTCTAATGTTTTGATTTCTTTTGGAGGCCGGTCTGATGTCAGAACAATTTGTTTTCGTGCTTCATAAAGTGAGTTAAAGGTATGGAAAAATTCTTCCTGCGTTCGCTCTTTACCGGCAATAAATTGAATATCGTCGACCAAAAGAAGATCCGCCATACGGTATTTTCCGCGGAATGTACGAACCGCATCCGGGCCCGATTGAATTGATGTAATCAGTTCGTTTGTAAAGTCGTCCCCTTTGATGTAAAGGATACGGTAATTTGGATAACAGTGTTCAATTTCTCCCGCTATTGCATAAAGCAAATGGGTTTTTCCAAGGCCGGACTGGCCGTATATAAAAAGAGGATTATATGCGGCGGCAGGGCTTTTTGAAACTGCAACTGCCGCAGCGTGAGCAAAACGATTGGAAGATCCTACGACAAAATGCTTGAATGTGTAATAATCGTTAGCGGATCGATCTAATTTTTCAGATGAGGCTGCTTTATAAGCCGCGAGTTCCTCTTCTCCGCAGATCAGAAAAATTTCCATTTCTCCGTTAAAGAGCTCTTTTAGTACAGAAGATAAAACGGTTAAAAAACGCTGTGAAATAATCTCTTTTTTAAACTCGCTAGGTGTATATAAAACAAATGAATGCTCGGTTAAATCAACGGCCACTGCATCTTCAAACCATGTGGCAATTGTTATGGGAGTGATGTCTCGCTCCATAAGCGAAAGCATCTTCTTAAATACGTCTTGCGCATTGTTCATCCGCCCGATCCCCCTGCAATTTGAACCTGTAATCGTATATGTGTATATCTTTGTAATCTTACCATGTTTCGCGAAAAATAGCAATAAATATACTAATTAGTATATTTATATAATATTAGCATAATAGATGTCGTTTGATATAAAAGAGAGGACAGTTTTGTCCTCTCTTGAGGCTGTCGATAAACCCGACAGCCTTTCGAGGGGGAATCCTATTTTCCCTCGATACTCCCCCAGGTGCGGACAAAACCTAAAGGTTTTGTCCAGTGTGTCCTCCGTCGGCACATGTCCGTCTGCGGACTAATCTTACGTTAAGGGGTCGAAACCCCTCAACAATCCCCTAAATATATTTTTTCAACAAGCGAAGAGAGGACAATTTTGTCCTCTCTTGTTTTTCTATTATCGAATATCCTGATAAGCGTTAATCGGCGTATCCCATTCGTTAACCGGAAGAACCGTATAGTTGTTTTGTTTAAGATAGGAT
>JANZZB010000061.1 GCA_026419635.1 Clostridiales bacterium
GAATATTCCAGCTGTCAACGGGATCTGTTACTTTTATTTTATTATATATGATTCCGACGACACCCCAGGCATAGGGAACGGAATATTCGCCGGTTTTATCATATTCTGGTTTTTTTAAATCATCACGGATAAAAGAAAAATTAGGAATGTTCTTAAAATCCAGTTTTTCAAGCATCCCTTCATGAATCATTCGGTCAATCATATAATCCGAGGGTATAATAACGTCGTATGTAATATCTTCAAACTTCAATTTTGTATAAAGATCCTCGTTCGATACAAATGTGGAATAGTTTACTTTAATACCAGTTTCTTTATAAAACTGATCCAGAAGATCTATGTCGATATATTCGCCCCAATTGTAAACATTAATTTCCTTTTTTTCTTTATTAGAAATCATGTTTTGATTGCTGCAACCCGAAATAAGCACATATAGAAGGAAAATTCCGAAAATGACCGCGAGAGACTTTTTCAATTTATTATGACCTCCTATTGTTGCATGACTTTTTCATTCACGAGCCATTTAATTATAGATAAGAATCCATAAAAAAACCAGCACGTGAAGGAATAGGAATCATTAGGATTTTACTGAACCGAATATTTCTTTAGGGCGAACAATCATTTGTGTTTTGCCCGGAGTTTTTAATAAAATCATCGGCAAAATCCACATTTTTAATAGTGAAGGAACGATCTTTTAAATAGTCCAAATTAGAAGCCGAAGTTGTAAAAGAAAAAATCAATTTATAAGAATAGAGTGCCTGGTGAGAAAATCCAAGTACTTTTTTCCCCCCGGTCTGCCCGTATTTTCCGTCTCCAACAATGGGGTGACCTGCATGTGCAAGCTGTGCTCTGATTTGATGTGTGCGGCCCGTTAAAAGCTCGCATTCTAAAAGAGAGTAACCTTTATTAGAACAGATCGTACGGTAAATAGTAGATGCTTTTTTTGCTCCTTTTATAGGCCTGTCCGTTACTGTTACAAGGTTTTCATCTTCATTTTTTTTAATAAAGCCGTCAAGCCTCCCCATTTTGGGCTGGAATGTTCCATTAACAAGACATAAATAGAGCTTCCTAATTTCCCGATCTTTTATTTTTTGATTTAATACGCGAAGCGTTTCTGCATTCTTGGCTGCAATTACGATTCCGCCCGTATTCCGGTCTATCCTGTTGCAAAGTGCAGGAGCAAATGAATTTTCATTTTCAGGATCCCATTCTTTTTTTTGATATAAATATGCCTTAATCTGAGAGATTAATGTGTTTTCCACTTCATTTTCATCTGAATGAACAATCAGACCGGGCTTTTTATTGATAAGAAGCAGATTTTCATCCTCATATACTATTTCAAGTTTTGGAGTAACTCGAAGATAAGCCGTATCTTCGTCAGGCTTATCAAAAAATTCATCATTAATATATAAAGTTACCACGTCTCCTAAAGCGAGACGCTGGTCACCCTTTGAGCGTTTTCCGTTTACTTTAATTCTTTTTAATCGAAAATATTTGAACATTAATGAAGTAGGAAGGGACGGAAGATTTTTTATTAAAAAACGGTCCAGACGCTGATTTTCATCATTCTTATTTACGACAAGCTCCCGCATTGTTGAAATAATCATTCCTTTCAACGATAACATGATCACAATCTGTGTAAGAAACGGTGTTTAGGCCGCTTTTATATTTTGAACTGCTTGTATCTTGAATATGAAACGGGTATACTATCATTATATAGGAAGTTAGCATTTTGTAAAGAATGCAGCTTTTGCACAAAATTCATGCAACAATTGCATGAATCGTAATCTGTATTGTTGACAAAGAATGTCGTGCGTATTATAATACCATTCGTATCGTTTTAAGAGGTGCGCTATGAAAATCAGCATAAACCGCTTACGAGATTCAGGAAAAACAGAATTTCCGTTTTCGTACGACCTGGATCTTCATGATCTTGAGTGCTCTTATGACCGCCCGTTTCGTGACCCGGTTCATGTATCCGGTGTGCTTGCGGACAGGGCAGGAATATTAGAGTTGACTCTTGAAATTGAAGCGCCTGTCACTACGCAGTGTGCGCGTTGCGGGAAAGAAATTCATTTTATGCACCGGACAGAAACAAAGAACGTGGTATCCGATCAGGAACTTTCAAATGACAGCGACGAGGAAATCATATACTTAAAGAGTGATGAAATCGAGCTGGACGAGATTGTTTCTTCCTCGCTTTTACTTAGCATGGATATGGTTTATTTATGCAGTGAAGATTGTAAAGGGCTTTGCTCAGAATGTGGAGCAGACTTAAATCTTGGCCCTTGCGGCTGTAAAAAAGAAATAGATCCCCGTTTGGCAAAGCTCAAAGATTTGCTTGAGAAATAAATATTATAAATGTTTCCACCATGGAGGAGGTGTTACCTATGGCGGTACCGAAGAGACGAATTTCGAAAACCAGAAGGGACAAAAGGCGCAGCTCTCATTGGAAGCTCGACCTTCCCGGAATAACAAAATGCCCGAAATGCGGAGAGTTTAAGCTTTCTCACAGGGTCTGTAAAGCCTGCGGCATATACGATGGACGCGAGGTTATTAAAGTCGAAGCTGCGAAGTAAGATGAGAAAAGTAGGGAAGGATTGCCTTCTCTATTTTTTTACCCAGGTTTCTCTGAAAGGTTGTTCCGGAATAATAGGCAGGAAGCCATTTAGCGAACCTGAATTGGGAGTGAAAATGGATGTCGGCGAAAATTGAAGAAGTAAAAAAGAAAAGTCCCTCCTTTTATGCCGGTATTAAAAAAGGGGAGACCCTTATATCGATTAATGGAGAGGAAGTCGTCGACGTTCTCGACTACCAATTTTTAAGTTATGACGCAGAGTTAGAAGTAACCCTTTCCGATGAAAACGGTAATATAAGAAATGTTACTGTTAAAAAAGAGGACGGGGACGAACTCGGTCTGAGCTTTACGACTTATTTGATTGATAAAATGAGGCGATGCAAAAACAATTGCATCTTTTGCTTTATTGACCAGCTGCCAAAAGGAATGCGCAAAAGTCTGTACTTAAAAGACGACGATGCGCGCATGTCTTTTTTACTCGGCAATTATATTTCACTGACAAATCTAAAAGAGAAAGAAATCGATCGCGTTATACGCATGCGCATATCTCCGATAAATATTTCCGTTCAGACGACAAACCCGGAGCTTAGGGTTAAAATGCTAGGAAATAAAAATGCCGGAGAAAGCTTGAAAATAATGAAGCGGTTCTTTGACTCAGGAATACGCATGAATGCGCAGGTTGTCGTATGCCCGGGTATAAATGACGGCAAGGAACTGGAAAAGACTCTTGTGGATTTAACCGCAATGTATCCAATTGTTTCGAGCATCTCAGTTGTGCCGGTTGGACTTACTAAACACCGCACCGGACTTTATCCGCTGGTTCCTGTTAATCAGAAAAGTGCCGGTGAGATTTTGGATATAACGGAGCGCTACGGAAAAAAATGTTTAGATCGATTCCAAAGCCGCGTCGTTTATCCGTCTGATGAATTATATTTAAAGGCAAAACGTCCTTACCCGGATACGGAGTTTTATGAGGATTTTCCTCAGTTTGAAAACGGCGTCGGGATGCTTGCTCTTTTTTCGTCTGAGTTCCGTAAGAATGTAGACGATGCAGATAAATTAAAGTGTAAACCATTCACAGCTGTAACAGGAGAAGCAACCGGGGAGTTTTTGCGTTCCTTGATTGACTATGCCGGGATTAAATGCGATAATTTACAATATGAAATAAGAACAATCGAGAATCATTTTTTTGGAAATACAGTTGATGTGACTGGACTTGTTACTGGCAGCGATATTCTGGAAGAATTTAATCAAAGTAAACCTTTATACCGTGTATTGGTGCCAGCCTGTATGTTAAGGTATGACAGGGATATGTTTTTAGACTCCGTTACGGTTGACACGCTCCAGGAATCAATCAAAGTTCCGTTGGAAATAATAGAGACGGACGGAAACACCTTTTTTGAATCTATTTTTTGTTAAAATACAAAGGAAAAACGGGAGGATATTTTATGCCAAAGCCGGTTGTGGCAATTGTAGGCAGGCCAAACGTTGGAAAATCAATGCTTTTTAATCGAATAGCCGGACGGCGGCTTTCGATTGTTGAAGATACACCCGGAGTAACCAGAGACAGATTATACGCTGATGCCGAATGGCGTGGAAGAGAGTTTCTTCTGGTTGATACAGGTGGTATTGAACCAAATACCGATAACGAAATATTAAAATTTATGCGGCAGCAGGCTGAAATCGCCATTTCCACTGCCGATGTAATTGTTTTTATTACCGATCTGCGCACCGGAGTTACTGCCTCGGATCAGGACGTAGCCGCAATTCTTAAAAAATCGAAAAAACCGGTCGTGCTTTGCGTGAATAAACTCGACACACCAGGTAATCCTCCGCCTGATTTTTACGAATTTTATAATCTGGGACTTGGTGATCCTATCGGCGTTTCAGCGCTTCACGGTTACGGTACGGGAGATTTACTGGATGAATGTTTTCAGTATTTTCCTGAAGAGGATCCGGAAGAAGAATCTTCCGATTACATTAAGGTTGCTGTTATCGGTAAACCAAATGCAGGAAAATCTTCTTTGATCAATTGTATTTTAGGTGAAGAGCGCGTTATAGTCAGTAATATCCCGGGAACAACGCGTGATTCGGTAGACACTTATTTCGAGAACAAGTGGGGTAAATTCCTTTTTATAGATACCGCTGGAATTCGCCGCAAATCGAAAGTAAACGAAAACATCGAATATATCAGCGTACTTCGCGCAAAATCGGCGATTGAACGGTGCGACGTCTGTCTAATTATGGTTGATGCGATTGACGGTATAACGGAGCAGGACACCAAAGTTGCAGGACTTGCCCATGAAGCCGGCAAAGCGTCCATTATCGTTATGAATAAATGGGATATTGTTGAGAAAGACAATAAAACAATGGCAAACATTGAAAACAAGGTACGCACGGATCTTGCCTATATGACCTACGCACCCGTTGCCTTTATTTCCGCAAAAACCGGCCAGCGTGTGGACCGTTTGTTTGAATTGATTCATTACGTGAACAACCAAAGTGTAATGAGAATAACAACGGGTATGCTCAACGATGTGCTTTCCGATGCAACAGCAAGAGTACAGCCGCCGACAGACAAAGGACGTCGTCTAAAAATTTATTACATGACACAAACCGGCGTAAAGCCGCCACATTTTGTTATTTTCTGCAACGACGCGAGTTTGTTTCATTTTTCCTATCAACGTTATCTTGAAAATAAGCTTCGCGAAGTTTTTGGCCTTGAGGGTACACCAATTCGTTTTACCCTTCGCCAAAAAGGCGAATAGCTGCTAATACGGAGGAATCTTCCATGTACTTGAAATTTGTTCTTGCCGCCGTTTTTTCCTATCTTCTCGGCAGCTTTAACACCTCGATCGTTGTATCTAAATCACTGGCCGGCATTGACATTAGAGAGTATGGCAGTAAAAACGCCGGATTAACGAATTCCCTTCGCACTTTGGGCGGCAAAAAAGCACTTTTAGTTGTTGCCGGCGATGTAGCAAAAGGCGGAGCCGCAATTTTAATTGCTTATTTATTATTTCACGGTTATAATGCACAAATCATAGCTTATGCCAAATTGATTGCAGGTATTTTCGCGGTTACCGGACATGTTTTTCCTGTATATTTCAATTTTAAGGGTGGCAAAGGAGTACTAACAGGAGGATCCGTAATCCTGTTTTTTGATTGGCGTATTTTACTTATATTGCTTACAATTTTTTTATTGACCTATTTTATAACAAAATACGTTTCTCTGGGTTCCGTTTTGGCAGCATTTGCTTTACCGTTTTTGATGTATTATTTTTATCAAGATACGTTGATTACGAGTGTAGGCATTTTAATTTCCGCAGGCTTAATAATCATGCATCGTTCAAACATAAAGCGGCTTATCAATAGAACAGAATCGAAAACGAATTTTCGTAAAAAAAAGATCAATAATGATAATCAGGAGGCAAATATAAAATGAAAGTATTTGTTGCCGGCAGCGGCGGCTGGGGAACTGCATCTTCTGTTTTACTTTGTTCAAACGGACATCAGGTTACCCTTTGGTCTTTTTTTTCAGAAGAAGCCGAGACGCTATCAAAAGAAAGAGAAAATAAGAAGTTTCTTAAAGGCGTTACTCTGCCGAACGAATTACATATAACAAGCGATATATCAAAAGCAAGTGACGCGGATGTCCTCGTAATTGCTACGCCATCTTTTGCACTGCGTCAAACATTAAACAGTTTGAAACCGTATTTAAACGTAAAAGCGATTGTCTGTTTGACAAAAGGCTTTGACAGAGACAACAACTTTTGTCTTTTTTCTGAAACAATAGATGAAATTCTGGAAAACAGGTATCCTATTGTCGCTTTGACCGGGCCGTCCCACGCAGAGGAAGTGGGAAGATTAGTACCGACCGCCGTAGTTGCGGCGTCAAAAAACAAAGAAGCTGCAGAATTTGTCCAAAGCCTATTTATGTCTGATACATTCCGGGTTTACACGACACCGGATATTATCGGCGCCGAGCTGGGTGGAGCTTTAAAAAACATTATAGCGCTTGCCGTCGGCATATGCGACGGAGCCGGCTTTGGCGATAATACAAAAGCCGCTTTAATGACAAGAGGTCTTACTGAAATGGCAAGGCTCGGTGTTTCACTAGGCGGTAAAAGCGAAACCTTTGCAGGGCTGTCCGGTGTGGGCGATCTGATCGTAACCTGTGTTTCGATGCATTCAAGGAATCACCGTGCAGGAATTTTAATCGGCCAAGGTAAATCTCCCTCCGACGCAATCAAAGAGGTCGGTTCTGTCGTGGAAGGTTATTTTGCTACGGAAGCAGGACATTATTTATCAAAGAAAACCGGTATCGAAATGCCGATTTGTGAGGCGCTTTATCGTGTGCTTTATTGCGAATATGATGTAAAGCTTGCGCTTAATGATCTGATGACGCGAGACAAAAAACCGGAAATTGAAGAGGTATGGATGCAGCACATTCACTGGTAAACCTTCATTTCCAGATTGCGAATCATTATGATACCATAGAAACCATAACCCCCGCGCCCTGTGTGGCGCGGGGGTTATGGTTATATTTACTTTATTTCGCTATTTTCGTTTCCAAATACGGATGAAATCTCATTCGCTGCCGTAAGAAAATTAGAAGTGATTACATTTCCTAAATCACCGGATATCGAATCGATTTTCCAATTGCCGTCTTTTTTCGTACAATTGATTTCTATTGTTTTTTGGATGGTTGTTACTTTGCTATTTGCTTTTTTCTCATTCAATATATTTTTAATCATTTCGTTTGATTTTTCTTCAGTTAATTCCATACCGGAAAAAGCAGTCGATATCGCTTGCTTAAGATATTCGCCAACTACTTCTTTCATCAAAGGTAAGGAATCGTTATATTTGCAATCCACCGTAACCTTTGCCGTTTTATCAGTAATTTCGCTTTTTTTAATTTCGTAGGTAATCTTAGAAGCATTTTCTTTTAGATAATCCAAAAAATATTCTCCCACTTTATTATCTTCAGTATCTTTAGAATACAAACCCAAGTTACCGATATCTGAATTAACATATGTTTTCATTTTCTCGAAATCAAATACTTTTGTCGCTTCAAAAAAGTTTTTAACCGTGTCTTCTGGTTTTGATGACGCACTACAGCCAAATAAGCCGATAGTAATGAGTACAATCATAAACGCGTAAATTGTTTTTTTCAATGTCATTTCCTCCGATGTTTTTTCTACCTGTTGATTAGTATGATCTTTGATCAATGAATAAGTTTCTGCCAACAAACAATATACCACAAATTTCTAAAAGCAGTCAAACAAGTATGCTTTCCGGTATTAAATATAAAAAATCCCCCGGGATTTCTCCCGAGAGTAGTGTTAGCATTATGAATCTTTACAAGCAAACACCGAAATAGAGGCGATTTAAAAGGTTATATAAAATGTACAGGTATACAAGCCGTCTCGTCAGAAACGTGTAGAATGAAATATACTCAGCGGTGCCGCTTATGACGTGCGATATATCTGACCGCACGCGATTTTCTTACCGGAATTGCCGGACGGCTGAGTTGTGAAATCGTCTGGGGATGCATGGATTATGACGGTTCGGCCGATTATTTCGCTGACTGAAACCCTTCCGGTAAAAACAGCCATGAAGGCATGTCCGTAATTTCCGAAAAGAGGCGGCAGATCGCCGGCATGTCCGGGATGATTACACC
>JANZZB010000062.1:0-4614 GCA_026419635.1 Clostridiales bacterium
AGATGTGTATAAGAGACAGGGCTTTGACCGCGCGTATGCTGAAATCTCGCTTGACAACTTTGCCTATAATTACAAAAATATCTGCAACTATGCAAAAAACAGCACAATAATGAGTATTGTAAAATGCAATGCTTACGGGCATGGAGCTGTAACAATAGCAAATGAGCTGCAGAATTTAGGAAGCCGTTATATGGCGGTTGCCACTCTTGAAGAAGCGGTCGAATTACGTCAAAGCGGGATTTTAGTACCATTACTAATACTAGGGCCAGTTGCATATGACCATGCAGATTACGTAATCGAAAATCAGATTACGCTATCTGTTTTTAACATTGAGTATGCAAAACATTTTTCGAATGTGGCCGAGAAACACGGAAAAAAGATTCCCGTACATATTAAAATCGATACAGGAATGTCTCGTTACGGGTTTCTTATCAAAAACAGAATTTCGGAAACTGCTGATGAAATATTAAAAATATCGTCAATGCCTGGCTTGTTTGTTGAAGGTGTTTTTTCTCATATGCCATGCGGTGACGATGATGATAATGACATGTTCAACAAAACGGAAATAAGTGATTTTTCAAAAGTTATTCAATTAGCGGAGAACAAAGGAGTTCACATTCGTTATCATCATCTTGCATCCAGCGCTGCAATTATATCTTATCCGGAAGCCCGTTTTAACATGGTCCGGCCCGGTTGTCTGCAATACGGCTATCACGCCGACCGAAATCGGACAGATGGTTTGTCTGTCAAACCAGTAATGCAGCTTAAGACAAGAGTTATGCAGGTAAAAGAACTTCCTGCGGGAACAGGTGTAAGTTACAACAGAACTTATATTGCAGACCACGATATCAAAGCAGCTGTTGTTGGAATCGGTTATGGCGACGGAGTAATGCGTGCCGCTTCAAACAAAGCAAAAATGCTGGTAAACGGTAAGCCTGCAAAAATTCTTGGACGGATTTGTATGGATGCAATTATGATTGACATAACAGAGATTGAAGGAGTACAGGTAGGTGATACGGTCACAATTTTTGGAGAAAATGAAGGAACGTTTCTGTCGCTGTACGAATACTTAGATGCTGCAAATACTATTTGTCACGAATTTTTAGCCGGTATCAGTCCGCGCGTTCCGCGAATTTATATTAAAAATCAAAAGGAGGTTTTAAGACAAGATACTTTTTCTAAAATTACAAAAATTAATTACTGATTCTTGGACATGTTAACCTTTTCGCACATGCTGAATAGAATAGAACAGGGAGGCGTGTAAAAGGCCGGTTGCTGCATATTAACCAGATAAAAAAAATTGAATGGTTAAGATTAAATGCAAGCATTATGGGAAAAATATGATTACATGGATTGATTTTCGTGTATCAAAATCCTTAACCGGCGGAGCGTGAATTTTGTGGATTCAGATGTGAAAAGAGGAGATATTTTTTACGCTGATTTAAGCCCCGTTGTTGGAAGTGAACAGGGTGGAGTTCGCCCGGTGCTGATCGTTCAAAATAATGTCGGCAACCGTTATAGTCCTACTGTAATCGCTGCGGCCATTACATCTCAAATGGGCAAGGCAAGGCTTCCGACACATATTGAGTTATCGGCAAGATCATACGGGCTATCAAAAGATTCTGTTATTTTGCTTGAGCAAATCAGAACCATAGACAAAAAACGTTTGAAAGAGAAGATGGGAAGGCTGGATGAAACTGCGATGCATCGTGTTGATGAAGCATTGGTTGTCAGTTTCGGACTGATTGAAAACGCAGGAAGTTAAACGGGGGTGCATTTTGTGAAAGGTAAAAAATGGAAGGTGGCGTCGGGAATCTTTCTGCTGTCCATTTTTCTGGCAGCCGGTTTTTTTGCGCTGGCTGCGGAATATGGCTCACAGGACGATCCCCTCGTCACTTTGAGCTACATAACGAATGTAGTATCTCCTGGAACCCTGAAAAAAGTCGATGAGAAAATTGCGGCTAAAATGACAGAGTTCCAAAATCAGCTAAATCAGAAAATGGATGAGTTCTCCAGCAAGATGGATAGCAACATATCAAATGGGGCAGGTTCGTCGGCAGTTAGTCAGGATGTAGTCGATGCTGTATCGAATGCTGTAATCCAAAAACTTGGAAACAGCTCAACAGGGTCAACGGTATCGGAATGGAAGCTGATTGATCTGGCTTCCGAAAAAACGTTGACAATGTCAATCGGCACGGAGCTTTTGCTTCGAATCGGAGATGCAAACGTGGTAGCTTCCGGTACTCCCGGACTAATTAATTTAACATCTGCTGCGGAAACCAACAACGGTGCTGCCGTATTAAAAAGCAATTTATATATTGTAACCGTTGAAGGAAGAGCCATAAAGGCGACATCAAATTGTAAAATACTGATTCGGGGTACATATACTATAAAGTAATTTAACCTCTTTAAGGACAACTTTAATATTAAAATGGACTTAGTCATGAAGTACTGCGCTCTTTGCATAGATTTATGCAAAGAGCGTTCTTTTTGAGCAGAAAGGAAGTGCAAGCTTGATTTACAGCGGAATTTGTAAAATAAACAACGGTCAAAAATCATTCGGCAGTTTAAAATGGGGTAGAGACGGTTTAAAAGTTATTTTCCGCGCAGAAAGCTTTGGCTTGCACGAAGGTATATATCGCGTCTATGCTTACTCATCTAAATTCCCGGAGAAAAAACATTTGATAGGTGTTTTAGAGCCAGAAGGGAACATTATGGCATTAACAAAAGGATTCAGCGACCATGAATTAAGTATAAACGGATTCAATTTGGATGAAATTGATTCAGCCGAGGCTGTTCTTTGTACAGCAAGCGGCGAAATGAAAGAAGAAACAATAAAACTAAGCTGGGATTTGATCTGTATTAATCAAATTGGCCTTAAAGATCAGGTTCTATTAAGTTCGGCCAGTGCCAGATTAGTTTTGGCAAAAAAAATTGATGGCAGAACATTTATTGCAGAACCAATCAAGCATCGCGAAGAATTGATGCTTGCTCCGGCTGTATCGCTTGCAAAGCTTATGGAAATAAACGGAATATTGCACGCTGTTTATGAAGTGGAGAACGGTTTTCTAAAAAGCGCAGAGAATATTAATTTCCTCTTGGGTTAAACTAACTTTATTCAGATGAAGGAGTGCACCCAATATGGCAGACCTGACCCAAAAGGAACTTAGCGCGCTCGAAGAACAGCTTAATTATGAAAAAATACTTATTGTGAAATATCATGCGATGGCAACACAATGCAGTGACCCTCAGTTAAAGACAAGCCTTGAACAAATTGCTGCAAAACATCAGGGGCATTACGAGAAATTATTTTCCTATCTGAATTAAAGGCAGGAATCAAAATGAATACGGATCTATTTATCAGCGATAAAGATACACTAGATGATTTAATTGCATCCCAGAAACATATTGAGAACACTTACAATATTTTTGCAGGGGAATGTATCAATCCAAAACTAAAAAGCGATGTTTTGAATGTTTTATTGGATGAGCACCGGATCCAATCGGATTTACTAAACGCAACTTTGAGCCGTGGATGGTTTGTTACGAAATTGGCGGACGGCCAGCAAGTAAGTCAAGTAAAGCAAAAATTTTTGTCCATGCAGTAATCATTATGTGTAAACCTGTCGAAAGACAGGTTTTATTTTTTTTGCCGGAAATTTATCATCGTATTCTTTAGACAGAATGCGCAGAAAGACCTGTCTATAATTATTATCGTATATCAAGGTACATAAGAGGAGGGCAATTTTATGATATGAGAGTGATTTATATTGACGTATTATTTGCGTTAAACCTGATTATCAACTATCTGCTCCTCCTTGCCACCGCGCGTTTCAGCGGAATTTTTGCAAGCCGGTTGCGTATTTTTTTAAGTGCTTTATTTGGGGCTATTTATTGTGTTTTCATTGTTTTCCCCCAACTATCTTTTTTTTACAGTGCAGGCGCAAAATTATTAAGCGGAGCAGTTATGATCATCATCGCTTTTTACAAAAAAAAATGGTTTGCACTGCTTAAACTCTATTTGGTGTTTGCCGGACTTTCATTTGCACTTGCAGGAAGCATTATGGCATTTTACTGGATGACAGGAACGCCAAATTCGGAACTTGGAATAAAAAACGGTATTATCTACGCAAATATCTCACTAAGCGTACTGTTAGCGGCAACCGGGATCAGCTGGGTTCTGCTGAATCTTTTTTTTCACCGTGCAGGTGCAAATCAATTGCATGAAAAAGAAATTAAAAATGTAGAATTGACGCTATATGGTCATAGAATTATGCTTAGAACTCTCGTAGATACCGGAAACGAGCTCATAGACCCTATTACGGGAAAACGTGTGTTGATAACGGAATATGAGTCGGTTCGCGATTGCTTTCCTTCAAGACTGCGAGAAAGTTTTGAATTTGACCGAAATTATGATCCTGCTCAGATTATGGAGCGTTCAGCTAGAATGGGATACGCCGGAACGCTTCGGCTTTTACCCTATAAAACCATCGTCGGCAAAAAAAGTTCGATGATGCTTGTTGTAAAACCAGATAAAGTTTTAATAAATCAGAAACCGGCGCACGACGTAACTGTCGGTCTCAGTTTTGAAGGGTTACGAAATGCGACGGGCTA
>JANZZB010000005.1:0-331 GCA_026419635.1 Clostridiales bacterium
ATTTTATCATACCAGTTTTTAATTTATATTAAATGCAAAGTCCGCCGTCTACCTTAATAACCTCACCGGTAATATACTCAGCAAGATCCGATGCTAAAAACACAGCCAGATTTGCAACGTCCGAAGGCTTGCCCATCCGCTTCATTGGTATAGAACTCACCGCCTGCTCTTTTACAGACTCGCCGAGAGCTCCTGTCATGTCTGTTTCAATGAAACCGGGGGCAATCGCATTGCAGGCTACGTTTCTTCCTGCAAGCTCCTTTGCAACTGTTTTTGTTAGTCCGATCAAACCGGCCTTGGAAGACGAATAATTCGCCTGTCCTGCGTTTCC
>JANZZB010000005.1:341-7796 GCA_026419635.1 Clostridiales bacterium
GCCAGACACCGATGAAATATTAATAATCCGGCCTGAGCGTTTTTTCATAAAGTGACTGTAGACATGTTTAATCATGAAAAAGGCGCCTTTTAAATTGGTATCGATAACCTTTCCAAAATCATCTTCCGTCATTTGTAAAACAAGTTTATCGTTGGTAATTCCCGCGTTGTTTACAAGAATATCAATACCGCCGAACAGATCGATAATTTGTTTTACCGTATCTTTCGTTTTTTCAAAATCCGAAATATCGCATTGAAAACATTCGGCTTTTACTCCAAATCCCCTAGCCTCACGGCAGACATCATTCGCAGCCTCTTGTTTTCCAGCGTAAATAACCGCGACAGACGCACCCGCTTCCGCCATTTTTAATGAAATCGCTCTGCCAATTCCCCTTGAGCCTCCAGTAACGACCGCTACTTTACCCTTCAGCATGACTTCCTCCCGACAATGCTTTCTGAACAGCCTCCCGGCCTTCCTGATTTTCCACGTTTAATGCTGTAACATTTCCGTCGATCTTTTTAATTAGTGACGTGAGCGTTTTGCCTGCGCCCACTTCAATAAAAGTATGAAATCCGTCGCGGATCATATTTTCTATTGTTTTTTGCCATAAAACCGGGCTGGAAACCTGTCTTGCAACCAGCTCTGCGGCATTTTCACCGTAAGGTTCTGCCGTTGCATTCGAATATAAGGGGATTCTTCCATTTTTTACAAAATAATTAGACAAAACGGATTCCAGCATTTGAGAGGCATCTTTCATAAAAGTAGAATGAAATGCTCCGCTGACGGCTAACCGCATTGTTTTTCCGCCATTTTCCGTTACAAGTTTTGCAAGCGTGCTAATTCCGTCTTCGTCCCCCGCCGCGACTACCTGCCCGGGACAATTGAAATTTACGGGGTAAACATTACCAGATAACTTGCAAAGCTCCTCCACTTTTTCATTATCCAGCTTCAAAACCGCAGCCATCGCGCCCGGACTTTTTTCTGCACATTGACTCATCAGCTCCGCTCTTTTGCAGACAAACGTAAACCCTTCTTCAAAGTTCAGCATCCCGGTATATGTTAAAGCCGCGATCTCTCCAAGTGAAAATCCAGCAGCTCCCTCCGCTTTGATATCAATGTTATCAAGTGCAGCTGCGCAAGCGAGATCCATAGTAAAAAGACACGGTTGCGTATTGATCGTTAGCGAGAGTTCTTCCTTTGATGCGGTAAAGCATTGATTCGATGTACCTGGTCTTAAATCGTCCGCCATTTTGAAAATAGCGCGCGCAGCCGGATCGTTTTCAAAAAGTTCTTTCCCCATCCCGCTGTATTGGGCTCCCTGCCCTGAAAAAACAAACGCTATTTTACCCATTTGGAGGCACCGCCCAAAATATTTTCAGCTTCTGCAAACATTTCTTTTATCATTTCCGCGGCAGGCTGCTCTTTTTTCACCATAGAAGCAATCTGTCCGGATAAAAAACATCCGTTTTTATCATCGCCTTCTTTGACAGCCATTCTTAACGCACCGACTGCAAATGAATCCAGTTCTTCATTGCTGATAGAGCTGTCATATTCTTTTTGAAAGAATGCTCTGGAAAACGGTGTCTTTAAACTTCTCACCGGATGTCCGAGTCTTTTGCCCGTAACAATTGTGTCGATGTCTTTTGCCTTTAAGATTTTATCTTTATAGTGTTGATGAATGGTGCATTCATTTGCAACTAAAAATCTCGTACCCACTTGTACGCCTACCGCGCCAAGCATGAAACTAGCAGCGATCCCCCGGCCGTCAGCAATTCCTCCGGCAGCCACAACAGGTATGCTTACAACATCGCACACCTGGGGTACCAGGGCCATCGTTGTCAGTTCGCCTACATGTCCTCCGGACTCCCCGCCTTCGGCGATGACCGCAGTCGCACCCACTCGTTCCATAAGCTTTGCCATTGCGGTAGAAGGTACAACAGGTATTACACAGATTGACGCAGCCTGCCAGTCTTTCATATACTTTGACGGATTTCCGGCGCCAGTTGTTACAACCTGAACTTTTTCCTCGACAACAACCCTTGCAACATCATCGGCATAGGGACTCATTAACATGATATTGACTCCGAATGGCTTACTGGTCATTGACTTTGCTTTTCGGATTTCCTGCCGGAGCCAATCGGCATCGGCATTCCCGGCCGCGATAAGTCCCAGCCCCCCTGCATTTGAAACTGCCGAGGCAAGGCTCGCGTCCGCAACCCATGCCATGCCTCCTTGTATAATGGGATACTCAATGCCCAAAATATCGCAAAGCGGTGTTTTAATCATAAAAGCTCCTTCACCGTGTCACATTAAAAATAAATAAGCTTTTTATACATAAAGCCCTCTTTATGTGACGCGGTTGCCGCTGTATCGGCGAGCGGCTCGCCGGAATAAGTTGGCCTGTTTGATTGTTATTTTTTTGCCTCGTCGATCAGATTCACTACGTCGCCAACTGTCTTAACGCCATCATTCATTTCAAGGGTAGTGCCGAATTCTTCTTCGAATACCATAATCAGTTCAATTGTGTCCAAAGAATCAAATCCAAGGTCAGCAAATGTGCTTTCGAGTTTTATGTCTGACGGTTCCAGATCTTTGTGCTCCGCCAGAATGGTTTTAATTTTTTCAAATGTCATGATACGTCCTCCAAAAAATTATTATTTATTTATGATTAAGTATTACTTGCCCCATTTAAGAATGCATACTCCGGATGTAAGCCCCGCGCCGAATGCGCTCATAAGAAGGATATCCCCGTCTTTTAATTGGTTGTTTTGATTCATCTCATCCAAAAGAATCGGAATTGTAGCGGATGAAGTGTTTCCCAAATTGCATAGATTCATCGGAAACTTGCTTGCCGGCTGGTTAAGTCGGTTTCTCGCTGCTTCGATAATTCTTCCGTTAGCCTGATGTAAAAGGAAGTAATCTATATCATCAATCTCAATCCCGGCCTTTTGCGCCGCAAACAAAACATCCTCCGTTACGGTATATACTGCAAATTTATAGATTTCCTGCCCCTTCATATCAAGAAACTGGTTTTGACTGCTTTCAGTTTTAACAAATGGGCTATCCGGTGAAAAGGCGGGAATATACAGGCTTTCACGCTGTCCTTTTGCTTTCAGATTGATCATCTTGAGTCCGTCACCTTCGCCAAGCACAACAGCGCCCGCTCCGTCCCCGAATAGTACGCATGTCTTTCGGTCTTCCCAATTTGTAAATTTAGATAATTGCTCTGCTGACAGAACCAAAACCTTTTTTGCCTTTTTCGATTCGAAATAAGCAGCTGCAACATCAAGGGCATAAACAAATCCGGGGCACGCCGCGTTGATATCAAAAGCCGGACATTCCACTCCCAGTCTTTCAAGCACAAGACATGCAAGAGAAGGCGAGATGGTATCTCCCTGCAAAGTAGAGCATATAATCAAGTCCAGTTCGCTCGCATCTGTATTCGCGTCTTTAAGCGCCGCTCTTGTCGCTTTTTCCGCAATATCCAGAAGGCTTTCATCCCGAATGATTCGTCGCTCTTTGATACCGGTTCTTGTTGTAATCCATTCATCGTTTGTGTCAACAATCTTTGAAAGATCTTCGTTTTTTACAATAAACGAAGGCAGACTGCTTCCGGTTCCAATTATACTAAAACTCATTTTGCCTCCATATCGGCGCTCTTTTGTCTGAAAAAATGATTTAACCGATTTATTATATTTATTAAAAGAGATTTCTCTTCCTGCGACAAATCCCGACTGACATCACGAACCATCTGCTGGTGAAAATATTTGTGCATGCTATCTATTTTACATCCAAGTTTGGTTAAACTAACACAAACCATTCTACCATCGTACTCGCTTTTTGTCTTTAGTACGTAGCCTTTTTTCTCAAGACGATTAATCGCAACCGTAACAGCTGGAAGAGTAACGTTTAACTCATCCGCAATATCGCTGATGGTTCTTTTCTCTTCTTTCGGTTTCCCTACCGCTTCCAGCAAATGCATTTCACTGATCGACAGGTTAACAATTCCCGCACTTCTTATCGCCTGTTCTTCTGCCTTTAATATGGATCGAAACGTTTCTACCAGGATATCGTTCAGCTCTTTTTCAAATTGATCCATAAAGCCGAATCACCCTATTAATTAGATTGATAAACTAATTATAAATAGTTCCATTCATTTGTCAAGCATTTCTAGTATGATATCAATTTTGCATACGTGTACTGTAAAAAACAGAAATTTATGTAATTTTCAAAAAAATAATAAGAATATTATAAATTCTCTATAAGCTGTATTTTTACGAAAAATCGCATAAAAGCAGGTTATTTTGGGAGAATATACAATATAAAACGGAGTGATTCTGATGATTGATAAAGATCATTTTTATGACAAAAGTAAGCAGACGGATGAAATACCGGAAATGCACGAAGAAGAATTAGATGATGTTCACAAAAAAGATACAGACCCAGGCACAATTCCTTCTTTTATTGAAGAATATGAATCATCTATAAAAAACATTTTTTCTGGCAGCAGTGATTTGGTCATTGAATCATTCTCGACCCGGACGAATAAAGTATTAGTCGGTTGGATAGACGGGATGATCGATAAAAACATTGCGGACAGGGACATTATAGCACCGTTAAAATCAGTTGATTTTAACGGTGATGTAGCAGCTTCTATAAAATCAATCTATAAAACAGTGGACAACATTCCAGAGGCAGTAACGGAGATATTAAACGGAAATATCGCTGTTTTTTTTGATAATTTCGAAAAAGTTTTTATTGTTGATATAAAACAGTGGGATAGACGTGTGGTGGAAACACCGGAAGCGGAAGGTATTGTCCGCGGACCAAAAGAAGGTTTTACGGAAAACATACGGACAAACACCACGCTCATACGAAGAAAAATTAAAAACCGCAATCTGGTTTTTGAAAACATGACACTTGGACGCCAAACCAATACTGAAATCTCCATTGTTTACGTAAAAGGAATTGTAAACAAGGACGTGTTAAAAGAGCTGAAAAAACGGTTATCTCAAATTGATACCGGAGCAATATTGGAATCCGGTCATATTGAACAGCTCATTGAGAAGCATACGTTTTCCCCGGTTTCCGAAATAGGCGTAACACAAAAACCGGATGTGGTTGCTGGGCTACTTCTGGAAGGCAGGGTTGCAATTCTTTGCGATGGTACGCCGCATGTTTTAACCGTTCCGGAATTGTTTATTGAACATCTTCAATCTAGAGAAGATTATTATAATCGCGTTTTATATTCCTCAATAACACAAATTCTAAGATACTTAGGCCTTTTAATAACAGTCATGCTTCCGGGATTAAGTGTTGCAATCATTACGTATCATCCGGAAATGATTCCGTCTGCTTTTTTGTCCAATTTCATTACTTCCACGCTGCAGACTCCTCTTCCGTTAGCAGCCGAGGCTTTTTTTCTGATTTTAATGTTTGAACTCTTAAAAGAGTTGGGAGCCAGACTCCCTAAAATGGTTGGGTTAGCCATTACAATATTCGGTTTGCTGCTTATTGGAGATGCGGCGGTAAAAGCGGGAATTTTTGGTACACCGATGATTATTATCATCGCTCTAACCGGAGTAGCCGGCTTTATTGTTCCTAATCTTGCCGAGTTTGTTATTGTTTACAGGTTGATTTTTTTATTTCTCGGCAGCGCAATGGGACTGATTGGAATTGGCTGCGCACTATTTTTTATGCTCGTTAATCTTATTTCATCCGAATCCTTTGGCATCCCGATTCTCGATTCTTTTACAAAATATGAATCAAAAGACGGTGTTCTACCATTTCCGTTAAAGACAATAAAGTATAGACCATCCGTTCTTGTAAAAGAAAATAAACGCAGAACGAAATATTAAAATCCGTTAGTGAAAGGCGGAAAGATCGTGAAAAAGAAATGGTTCTTTTTCTTTATTATAATTATTATAACATTCTTATTTTCGGGTTGCTGGAGCAGGCGCGAACCAAAGAATTTGTCGATGTTAAACAGTATACTTTACGACGTAAAAGATGACGGGACTTACCAGTTGACTGTTGAAGTTCTAAACGCGTCTGGTATATCCGGAGCACAGGATGGCGCTGGCGCGAAAAGCTCCGGTGAAGCAATCATGTGTGAAGGGAAAACGGTAGCGGAAGCGGTAAGTGACGAAATGAAAAGTATTGATAAGCTGCTTTTCGAAGGTCATAACAAGGCAAGATTTTTTTCCGAAAAATTAGCCACAAAGGGAACCGCTCCTGCCCTTGACTTATTTTCAAGAGATCATTCGACCGACGAAACCCCATTGATCATTGTTGTAAAAGATCTGGACCCGAAAAAGATTTATTCCAGCATGACTGGTTTATCGGATATGATCGGAAATTATATGGAGAATTTATCGAAGATGCAGAGAGCAGCATCCAGTCGGTCCGTCTTTTCAACAACTCTTGATTTTATGAAGGATTATTACGAGGATGGAAAAGAACCGGTGGCGGGTCTTCTTGAAATATCAAAAAACGAAGGAAAATCAATCAGTGATTTAGAATCACAAAATATTGCCGGTTCATCAAATAAAGAAAATAAAATTATATACAGAGGACTTGCTGCATTTCGGAATGACAAGCTGGTCGGATATTTAGACGGCATCGGAGCAAGAGATTATAACATTTTAACAAATAACATAAAGATGGATATTATCACCCTCCCGACGGGAGATAAATACACGACTGCCGATATTGAAAAATGCAAAACAAAGATTAAAACAAAATTTGAAAATGGTAAACCGATCATAACTGCAGATGTAAAAATGAGTTTAGTTATTGTAGAGGAAGACGCCAATATTGACCCCAGTGATATGGATACCGCTGAAAAATTGGAGAATGCGTTTAACGATTATATCAAATTTGAAATCTTAAAAACAGTTCAAAAGGTCCAGAAAGAGTACAAAAGTGATATCTTTGGTTTCGGCAGTAAAATCCACAAACAGCACCCGGCGGATTGGAAAAACATAAAAAATAATTGGAACGAGATCTTTTCCACAGCCAAAATTGAAATAAATGTGGAATCAAATATTGTAAAGTCAGGTGAAAATAAGCGGTCTTTTACGTTGGAGGAACAAGACTATGACAGCTAAGACTAACGTATCTTCTGTACAACTATTGCTAATGGGAGTAGGCAGTGCGTTAATGTTTCCGAAAACATTCATGCCTGTATTAAATTCACCACCGGGAAATCAAGACGTATGGATCGTCGTGATTTTGACTTTTGTTTATATTATTATACTCAATATTCCGATACTGTTCGTTGTTAATAAATGCAGAGGATTAACTATCAACGATATGTCCGAGATTATTCTGGGTAAATTTTTTGGGAAAGCGGCCTGTCTGCTGTTTGCTGCTTTTTGTCTATTTTGTTTTACCATGTGCGGAGCCTTAGCCACGGCGTTCACCGGCATTTCCGTTCTTCCGGAAACTCCTTCT
>JANZZB010000005.1:7806-20912 GCA_026419635.1 Clostridiales bacterium
GTATTTATTCCCGCCATATACGGTGCTTATAAAGGTGTAGAAGTAGTCAGCCGTCTGTCCGTATTTATTATTCCGTTTGTTTTGCTGGCTGTTTTAATTTTCTTTTTCATGGGACTAAGCAAGATGGATCTTAGCATATTACAGCCGGTGCTTGAGGATTCAAAAATATCAGACATCAATACAGGAGCGTTTATTACTGGCGCTCGTTATTCGGAAGGTCTTATCTTTTTGGTCTTTTCTTATTTCCTGACGCAAAAAGCCAACTTTAATAAAGTATTTTTCAAATCCCTTATTGTATTTGGCATTGCGTTCGAAATAATCGTCATTTCCACTATAACAGTGTTAGGCGTTGATTACGCAAAAAATTTGTTTAACCCTTACTTCGTCTATATCCGGCAACTTCAAGTTTCTGATGTTATACAAAGGGTACAAGCGTTTAATACCCTCTCTTGGTTTCCCGGAATTTTACTGAAACTTAGCATTGATTGTTTTATGGCCAGTTATATCTTTTCCGGAATTTTCAACTCAAAATCTCACAAAAAATATGTAATCCCACTCGCTATCATTTCCTTTTTAATTTGTATGCTGCCCGCATTGCAGAAAACCAGCGTCATATTCAAACTCTTATCTGATCAGATTTTCCCGTTTTTTACGCTTCCCGTTACGTTAGTGCTTCCTTTATTAATGATGATTATGTACTTTATAAGAAGAAAAAAAATTGAAATATTAATTGAACAAAAAAAATTGCAGCTTGCGCTGGCAAAAAACGATTTTTTTAAGTCTGCGGAAAACGAAACAGATTGATAAAAACGATATAAAAAACAGCCGCTTGTACATACAAGCGGCTGTTTTATGTAGTTTTTACGGCGGGTTTAATTGTACTTTTAGAATTGCAAAGCAATCTGATCAATCTGTGCCTGAATCAATTGAAGCTTTTGGTGTTTTATTTCCGCATTATCATCACTGTTTGCCGTAATTTGAATTCTCTTCTTCATTTCTTTTACTTGGTCTTCAAGCGCCTCGATCGTTTTTTCATATGATGACAGATACGAAGAAGACATTAATGATATTTCCATATAGAACACCATCCTAATAGAATTCTATACCTTATATCGACCGTTTATATTAAAAGTTTACTTTATTTTTATAATTTTTATAAAAGGCCAAGCCCGTTAATATTCAACTTAAACTGCAAACCGAAAAAGTTTGCAGCGCGTCTGCAAAGAATCATACGGTTTAAGAAAATTTCAAAATAATCCATTACTGCGCAGATTTCCGTATCGATTTGAATGTTAAACGTAAAGGTTTTATTCTCGATATCCAGATCGACGGTTGAATCGTATACGGCATAATTCACACGGTCATGTATATCAAAGTTTGCAATATCCTGATTGCGCACTCTGGATCGTCTGACATCGGTTTTATCCGCCAGAATTAAAGCGGCCGCGATCGCGTTAACAGGAAACGCGGAGCCTTCATCATGATTTCCGATAGCCGTTATCACCGCAGCCACGTCCTCAGCACACATACCCATTTTATCAAGAATACGAAAAGCCATGATCGCTCCGCTTTGCGCATGGTCGAGGCGGTTGACGACATTTCCGATATCGTGCATAAAGCCCGCAATCTGCGCAAGCTCCGCTTCCCTTCCGGAATAGCCTAGCTTTATTAGAAGATTACTTGCAACCTCTGCACATTTCATGACATGCGTAAAAGAATGCTCCGTAAAACCAAGTGCTTTTAAGGATATATCTGCCTGGTTGATATAAGTTCGTATTTCCTTTGAATGCCGGACATCGCGAAAAGTAATCGTTTCGCCCATTTTATCCTCCGATGTGATATTATTTATTTTTCTTACTGGCTTTTAAAACTGATTTTCTTTTACAGTATGGCGGATAGATGGATTTTGTGTGACGTTCGATGCATTCGGAGCATTTTCCGTGACGTACACAATGAATTCTTTTGCAATTACATTTTTCCGTTCCATTTTCAAGCAACATCATCACCTCATAAAACCAATCCATTTTAAGTATATTACTCAGGCTATTTTACCATAAATTTCAGTTTTCTATATGGCTTTACAATATACCTCAAAAAATTTTACCGTAATTTCCGTTTTAATTATAAAATTTCCGTTCTGGGTGAAACTATTCATAATCAAATAATTTGGTTTTAATTATTGAAAATTCGGCACGCCGTTTGTCGAAAAAAAACGGCACCCATGTTTCGCATTCCCGAAATGTGGTAAACGGAGGTTTTATGAACGCAAATTTACAAATGTTAAATTATATCCATCAAAATTCACAGATGGGTCAGGAAACGCTCAACCAGCTGATAAAAATAAACAAAGACCCTGAGTTCGAAACGGTATTAAGCATTCAGTATAATGAGTATAAACATATTTTTGATTCATCGGAACAAAAAATCAGCACTCTTGGCGGTGATGTCAAAAATGCCAATCCCTATAAAAAAGTATCGTCCTACCTCGCTTCGAACCTGGGTACGCTTATTGATAAATCGCCTTCGCACATTTCCGAGATGTTAATACGCGGCAGCACAATGGGTGTGATTGATATAACAAAAAATCTAAAGGAATACCAAGACGCAGATCCGGACGTTTTAGCACTGGGGCAGCAGCTTCTCTCGTTTGAGCAACAAAATATTGAAGAGTGCAAACGGTTTTTACAGTGATGCACGAACCGAAAAGGGTATACTACGAGGAAGCCGCTCTTGAATATGAACTAGGGAAAATACTGCGCCAAAAATATGCTCATCTAGAATGGATACCGATTGAGAACCACAATAACATTCCCGAGCTTAGGCAAAACCCTAACAGTGAGTTTGCCAAAATGAAACAAGCGATCGTTGTAGCTGTGCGGAAAACTCATAAATTTACCGAGAATCATAAAACTTCGGATTTTTTGGTGCCATATACTTCATCCGGATGCTCTGCTGCCTGTCTTTATTGTTATCTTGTCTGTAACTATAATAAATGTGCTTTTCTAAGACTTTTTGTAAACCGTGAACAAATGCTTTCAAAAATAATAAAAACCGCCGAAAAAGGCGGCAGGGACCTCACTTTTGAAATAGGAAGCAATAGCGATCTGATATTAGAGAATGAAATAACAGAAAATCTTAACTGGACGATTGAAAATTTCGGAAAAACAAAAAAAGGATTCCTTACTTTTCCCACAAAATTTGATATGGTCGATCCTCTACTTTCCTTGCGTCACAATTGCAGAATTAAAATTCGTATGAGTGTGAATCCGGAAGAAATTATAAAAAATATAGAATATGGAACTTCCCATCTTACAAACCGTATAGAAGCGGTCAATAAACTGCGAAATGCAGGCTATCCGGTTGGGCTTTTAATCGCTCCTGTTGTCATGTTGCCGAACTGGAAAGAACAATACTCAGACTTGCTTCTTAAGCTGCGGGAATGTTTAAGCCCGGAAGCAAAACATCACTTGCCCGTTGAAGTGATTTTTATGACTTATAGCTACGTGCATCGGATGATCAACAACGAAGCCTTTCCAAAAGCGGTCGAGCTTTACGATAAAGACCGGATGACGGGACGCGGCATGGGTAAATATTGTTATAAACCGGGGCTAAAAGAAGACGGTGAACAATTTTTAAGAGAGGAAATTTCAAAAGTCCTTCCGGAAGTTAAAATCGAATATATTGTATAGAAATACAGAATATCTAAGTGCCGGCAAAAAAGCGTATGGCATATTTCCCAAGGTAAACCCCTGTCACACACAATAACACGCTAACAGATGCATATTCCAAACCAAGGAATAACTTCCCTTTTTCAATCAGGTTAACCGTTTCAAGAGAAAAAGTTGAAAAGGTTGTATATCCGCCGAAAATACCAACTGTGAGAAAGAGTAAAAGATTCGGGTGAATAGGCGTTATTTTGGATGAGAATTCGGTAACCATTCCGATTGCAATCGCTCCGGTAAAATTAATGAACATGGTTACAATCGGAAAATCCTTCGCAATATCGGAAAACCCGATATTAACTAAATATCTTAAGACCGCGCCGATAAACCCGCCCAATCCGACAAGAATGCAATTAACCATAAAAAGAACTCCAGTCAAAATTTATTTTGAGCATAATAAAAGCTGGTGATTTCTGTTTTATTGCAGAAGTCATCAGCTTTTTAAGCAATTCAGGCAAATGCCATGGGAGAGCTTCATTCCCAATGAAGTTATTTTATCATAAGTTACATTCATGTGCAAATGGATATAACTTTGCTATGTTAACGGTGTAAGCGTTCCGTCATAGTCTTTTAATGATACCCCGGTTAATTTATTTTGTGTTAAACAGAGAATTACATTCCTTTTCATTTTTTCTCTTAAATCTTGGTAATTACTATAATGCTTGACGATCGCTTTGGCAATATCGGATCTGGGAGCGCAAAATTCCTGAATCGATTTTTGAAAATAAGAACCGTCTTTTGCTTCAATATAGTCTTTAAGAATATATGCACCTTCTGAATTCTTTGTATAGATAATGGCGGCCGGCACGACACCTGCCCCGCTTTGTGACAGGGTGTTTCCATACAGGTTATAGCTTCCGTAATATACCGTCGCAAAAATCTTAAGTTCGTTGTTGTTCTCAGTAGCACCGAATATATGCGGCGCAACAATCGTCATACTTGCAGAGTTTTTATATTTTTCAAGTGCAGCCTTATAGACAAGCTCCTCCGTTTTATCCTTTGCTTCCGGCAGTAAATCCGATAATTCCTTTGCGGTATAAGGAGCCAGTTTTTTATACCATTCCGTTGGGGTTAAATAGCTGCCTTCTTTGACATTATTACGGTCACCCAGAATTTCTTTACATAAAGACATCATAATTTGCCCTTTTAATCCGTCCGCACGCCCTTCTCCAAACTGGGAAAGCATATAACTCAGTGCGTCATCGCCCATTTTTAGTATTTCTTCGTATTCATTCCTATGAGCATTTATATATGCTTCCGGATTGGACGCCTCCTTTGGCGACGACATAATGGACTCAAGCCTCGTTTCTACTCTTCCAGATATGTCCGATTCCTCGACAAAGCCGATGCTGATGGATGAACCGGGAAAATGAATCGATTCACTGACGGCAAGCATTTCATTTTTTGTAAGACTCGCATCATGACGAATACTGAGATACGTTTCCCCTTCATAGGCTTTCAGCCGTTCATTGATTTTATCAATGTCTTTTGTTGCAATATCTGTGTTATATATGGTTTTGCTGTCTGACACTTTATTCTTATAAGGCACGAAAGTGTAATATAGATCATCGTTCCCCGTCAGTTTTTTGTTTCTCCAGACATAAAGCTCGATATTTTTTGTAATGGATACGGGCAGATTCACCTTCTCAATGCCGTTCCAGTCTACGGATGAAAGTGAAGGGATGAATTCATCCCGAAATTTTATCAAAGATGAAGAGAAAACCTTAAAATCATGTCCGTATGTTTTCGCCAGTTCTTCTCTCTTATATGTATAGGTAACAATATTTGTTCCGTCATCGAACCGGTAGCGAACAATATCAACGTTTCCGATCATAGCAAAGAGAACCGCGGCATTTTTTATAAGCGTATTTCCTTCGTCCGACGATATTTTAGAAGACTCATCCGGAGTAACCGTATAGTTTACGGTCAAACCGTAAGGCTCGGACTTCGTTTGAAGTGAAATTCCGTTTTTATATTGGGAATACGGCAGATTATCGGCAAGTCCATTGACTTTGGAAGCATCGCCGACATATTTTGTCTTATAACGATAAATGGAGGAGACATCATAACCATTTATAATGTTTTTTGAACTTTCCCGGGCATTTGTAAGACAGAATATGCCGATCACCAAAACGGCAAGAATTGCCGCTGTACTCCAAATCACTTTCGGTTTCTTGTAACAGGCAATAAATTTGATTCTTCTTCTGATTTCCTTTGCCCCGTTTTGCATGGAAGTCGTAGCGATCAGAAAGTTATTTTTTTTAAGTGCCGTTTTTAATAAAACGGAGGCATATTGCTTTCGGTCCTGAAGAATTTCAAGCACGCGATAATCACATAAGACCTCAATGTCGCGTCTTAGCGCGAAAAAGCAAATCCATAAGACAGGATTGTACCAGTACAAGCATAAAAGAAGCGTACAAAACATTAAAACAGAGATGTCGTTGTACTTTAAATGCATCAGTTCATGGGTAAAAATACTTTCCAGTTCATCGGCTGAATACCCTTCCGGGAGAATCAATTCCGGATTAACAATACCTTTTAAGAGAGGCGTCGATCCACCTCGGCGGATAACAATCGACTTTGATACTCCGGTACTTCGCTTGCATTTATTTAATACCTGAAGAATTTCAGTCTCTGTGATAATCGGATATTGTTTTATTTTCCTGCCAAACAGAAAATACACTGTTAAAAGGTATAGAAACAATGTTACCGCACCAATCCCCCAGATCACGGCAATTTTATCATAAACTGATTGATGAAGTATAAACGGCTTGCTCTGATCGGAAAGCACAACTTCTCCGACAACATAAGATTCTTGGCTTCGCGGCTTGCTATTTAAGGGCATATCTGACATTTCCACATTGCGAATGGCGGGAGTGTTGTTAAAAATACTAAAAGAACTTTCCGGCAGTACAGGGATTAACAGGCGAGCCGCGAGGATTGCCCATATATAAACATGCCATTTGGGTGATATTTTTTTTGAAAATAACGCTTTAATAAGCAGCACTGCAAAAGCTGTAACGGTACTGGAAATGATGAGATTAAAAAACTGCTCCATTATTCCCTGTCACCGTCCATTTCTTCAATGATCTTTTTAAGCTTCTCGGATTCCTTTTTTGACAGTCCTCCTCCGTTGATCAATGTAGCCATCATCATAGCGGCAGAACCATCAAATACACGCGAAAGAAAACTTTTTACCTCAGACTCTTTACATTCGCTTTCAAGAACAGCGGGGAAATATTTAAATGCGTTAACCGATGTTTTGTCTGCAGTTATCGCACCTTTTTCAAGTAATCGGTTTATAAGCGTGCGAATTGTAGTATAGCTCCAGGATGTGTCTTTTAATTGGTCGGCAATTTCCTTCAGAGTCAAACCGGATTGATTCCAGAGGACTCTCATAACCTTCCATTCTGCATCACTAATTTTATATTCCATTACCATCGCCTCCGACTACGTTTGTAATCCTTATTTTTAGTCTACATATGTAGTCATGGTTTGTCAAGGAAAACCTGATCATATTTATCTTAATATAAAGTAAAATATATTTGACTATGTGTAAATTATATGATACTTTATATTTGGTAAGATGAGGTGATTAAATGGGCAAAAACCTCCGAATGAAAACCGCAAGAGCCGCAATGGATTTGTCCCAAAAAGAACTCGCCGAAGCGGTTGGCGTAACCCGGCAGACTATTAATGCGATTGAAAACGGTGATTATAACCCGACAGTAAAACTTTGCATAGCGATATGTAAAGTACTTGAAAAAACACTGGATCAACTATTCTGGGAGGATGATTAGAATGCGTAAAAAAGAATTTGACGAAATGCAGCAGATGCTGCGGTACAAAATAGGCTATCAATCCTTTTTAATTCTTGCTTTTATGATTCTGGCGTATGTGATCTTAACCGACTTTAGAATAATGAAGATAGAAAATTCAACCGGTTTGTTTATTTTACTTCTCATTTCTCTGACTTATTTTATTTCCCGTTGTATCTTAAGTAATGCTCTGGTTGGGCCAAAAGAGACGACGATGAAATTTACAATAAAAACTTTTTCTCTTGTTCTTTTATCCATGACTACGGCTTTCCTTCTTATTGGATTCTTTTCGTTAAAAACATCTCCCTCTGCACCCTCAGGCGGAGGCGGCCAGCAGCTGTCTCTTGTTTGCCTTATTATGTGGGCTGTCATAGGACTTGTAACCTTATTAAAAAGATACAAAGACAGAAAAAACGATCATAAAGATTAAAAAGGACGGCGTCAGAAAAATCTGGCGCCGCCTGAGTCTGTCGATAAAGTCGACAGACTTGGAGAGGGAATCCGATTCCCCCTCGATGCTTCCCCAGGTGCGGACAAAATCTGAAGATTTTGTCCAATGTGTCCTCTGGCGGCACATGTCCGCCTGCAGACTAATCTTACATTAAGGGGTTTCGACCCCGTAAGTCCCCTAAGTATACTTTTTCGGCAAGCTGGGACGGCGTCAGAAAAATCTGACGCCGTCTTCTTATGAATTCGTTTTCTACTATAAAACACAATATGTAATGCCGTAGTCGTCCGTTCGGTATTTATTTTTTTAGCAGTTCTTTGACTTCATCTTCTTTTTCAAAAAGCAAACAGCCGCCGTCATGTTCGCCTAATAGCATTCCATCCTGATTGAGCTTTATAAATAAAGGTGATTTTAAGGCACTTATTAAGCTGCAGTCTTTTAAGTTTCGGTCCGAATAAGGCGAGAACGGGCAAGGCTCCGCTTTTCCGTCCATATTGATATAGAAGAAACCCCTGCCGGCTGCCAAACATCCGCCTATGCTTTTTTCATCTCCGGGAAATGCCAGAAAGATCAACTCTTTCCATTTTTCACGTAAATAATGAAGACGGAACTCAAGGTTTTCCCGGTCTTTTTCTGACGGCGCAAGATGCTTGCTATTAATATCAACCGGTACATACTCTACAAAAAAGGCAATTTTGCAACCATATGCAGACAGTTGACTTATAAATTCTTCACCTGTTACTGTTTCCCAATTTTCTTTTGTAACTGTTATCGAAGCACCGAAAAAAATACCCTTTTGTTTCAGCCTTTTCATTACATTGGAGATGGAATCATATACACCGTCCCCACGCCTTTTGTCCGTGTCCTCTTTCTTTCCTTCTAAACTAAGAATAGGAATAAGATTTCTGTTGCGGTTAAAAATGTTGATGTATTCTTCATCAATCATCGTTCCGTTTGTAAATACCGGAAAAATAATATTCTTAAAACGGGATGCGGATAGAATAATATCTTTTCTAATCAAAGGTTCGCCGCCAGCAAGCAAGATAAATGCTATACCAAGTTCTTTTGCCTCTGCAAAAATTTGATCCCATCTTTCGCTTTTAAGCTCATTCTGCTCCATTTGTTCTCCGCAGGATTTATTTGCCCTTGCATAACAACCCTTACAAAACAAATTGCAGCTTGACGTAATACCTGCAATTAAAAACGGAGGGATATGTGTCCCTGTTTTTTCATATTGAGTCCGCATTTGTTTTGCTTTCCTGCTTGAAAACAAATATTTTATTAGAAATATGGATTCTCTAAAATTATTAGTAGATGTCCTTAACGCATTATTTACTAACTGTTCTATTCTTTCGCTCATATAATCCGTCAGGCTAAAGCCAAAGTCCACGTCCATTCCCCCACAGCTTCTTAAACGCGTTTATCATATGTGTTTATGTAAATTATGTCAAGATGTTCTAATACATGTATATCCCAATCTAATTGCATCCATATATTGGATTGTGTTATGATGAAATAAAAGCTAATTTGTAAAGGGTACGATTATGCTAACAGTTGAATATTTGCTGGACAATAAGGAAAATTTGAACGAACTTGTTTCAGAGATTCGTGAAGAAGACATCAAACTGCTTTATTCTCTGCTTGATGAGAAAAAGGATGAAATCCGTTATACTGCGTTTTTAGCCTTGCAAAAGCGAAGCTTGCTGTCCGATGACGTATTTTCTTATTGGGATCTATTCTGCAATAAGATGGAATCGGAAAATTCTTATCAACGAAGCATCGGTATTATGCTGATCGCCGAAAATATCCGTTGGGACAAAGAAAATAAAACGGAAGATGTAATAGAACGGTATTTACTGCATTGCAGCGATGAAAAGTTTATTACGTCAAGGCAGACGATTCAAAGTATAAAAATTTGGCTTTCCTTTAAACCACAGCTGTTTAACCGAATCATCAATACCCTTATAAACATTGATATCAAAAAGTTTAAAGAAACTCAACAAAAGCTGATTTTATTGGATATTATTGGCGTGCTACTCAAAATCGAAAAAATCGCGCCGGACGATAAAGTAAAAGACTATATTGTAAAAGCAATGACCGGTAATATATTGGACAAAAAATCTGTAAAGGAAATTCAAAAAGTAATTTGTTTTTAATAAAAAGTTAAGCCGGGCTTTTTGCCCGGCTTTCAGCTTGTCGAAAAAGTATTAAGGGATTGTTAAGGGGTCGAAACCCCTTAATGTAAGATTAGTCCGCAGTCGGACATGCGCCGCCGGAGGACACGCTGGACAAAATCTTCAGATTTTGTCCGCACCTGGGGAAGTATCGAGGGGAAATCGGATTCCCTCTCGAAGGCTGTCGACTTTTATCGATAGCCTCTAAGCCGGGCTTTTTGCCCGGCTTTTTATTGATCTTTTAGTTCCTGATTTTGATTTTTGGGCAAGATTGATTCAACCGCTTTCCTTATCTCAGAATAACTCGTGCATCTGCAAAGATTCGATTGAAGCCATTCTTCAATGACATATTCCGGAGCATCCGGATGAATTAAAGAAAGAGAATGACAGACCATTAAAAACCCGGAAGTACAGTAACCGCATTGAAATGCGGAGAAGTCTACGAAAGCCTGTTGAATCGGTGCGTTTATTAACCCCTCTACAGTGGTAATTTGGTGTCCAACGGCTTCTACTGCAAGTATAAGACAGGATTTCACCGGCCATCCGTCGATGATGACTGTACAAGCACCACAATCGCCGTTTTTGCATCCGGGTTTCGCTCCGGTCAGACCTAACTGTTCTCGCAGAATGTCCAGAAGAACATCGGACGGCCATACGGTAACGCTTCTTACTTCGTTGTTAACATAGAGATCAATAATACATTTTCCCTCGTATTTTATCAATCTATCTTCCTCCGAGCTGCTCGATTACATTTTCAATTGTATTTTTGAAAACAAACAATCTGTACTGATCAGAGCCGTCAACATTATTTAAAACGAGATCCGGCATCTGTAATGCCGCGTTTTCAATTCTGGTCTTGATTTCAGAATTTGTATTATTAATCAGATCTTCTATAACTGTGGAACGAAACGGAAATTTGCACAAGCCCGAAAACGCCATACGAATTTTATCCAGATGCTTCATTGCGGCAAGGGTTAGGAGCGGGTAATCAATTTTTTCATTCTTTGTCTTTTTTACATGGATGAAAGGTGCGTTTATAAATTCCCTGCCGATAATAAACTGCACAATCAATTCTCCGCTGTTTAATTTCATACGCCGATCAAACACTTCGCTGATTTTTACCTGCCGTATCCCGTTTTTTCCGAAAAGCACAACATCGCAGTCTGAAAGCAAAAGAGGAAGAACAGATTCCCTGTATATAATTGTACCGCAGACGTTCCCGCCGATTGTGATTCTGCACTGGTTGGTATGATCGGAAATTCTTCCGCATGTTTTTTCAAGAAGGGGAAAAAGTTTGCTTTCTGCGATTTGGGACAATGTAACAGCGGAACCCACCACAAGCTTTTGACCGTAAAACCCTAAAACTTTGCATTCCGGTATAGCTTTTAGATCAATAACTGCATGAACTTTTATGCTTCCGGATCTTGCCATTGTAATAATTTCGGAGCCGCCCCCATAAAATGCCGGACAGATCCCCTTTGCCGACAAAACCTGGAAAACGTTCTCCGCTTCCTGCATAGTATCCGGCTGGTAATAGTCAAAAGGTTCTGGGATCATAGCGTCCCTCCATGCTTATTGATGAACATAGCTTCTTTTCCAAATGTATTCCGGCGTAAGCGGCATTTGGTTTAACGCAACTCCCGCAGCGGTCGATAAGGCATTCGCTAACGCCGCTGGCATCCCGATAATGCCGTGTTCCGAAAAAACTCTTGTGCCGTAAGGCGCGTCTTCTTGTGGCGTTTCCACAAAATCCACTAAATACTCCGGTTCCTGTCCGATATGCAAGAGCTTATAGTTGCGAAGGCTTGTCGTATCCATGATACATTTTTCGTCGTAGATATAAGTTTCACGACTTGCAAGACTGAGCCCCATGCTCATGCCACCTCTGATCATACAACGGGCGGCTTCTGGGTTGATGTTCTTTCCTATATCCATAACTGTTGCCGCTTTAATAAAGCGGTAAGTATATTCTTTTATGTCAAATTCTACTTCCACCGCCTGCGCGCCAACGGTCCATGCCGGACCGGCTTTTCCCTTTCCCGTTTCAGGATCAAGAAATGTAAGATGATTCATAGTAAAGCTGCCTTGGCCTATTATCTGCCCTCCGAATGTGTTGCCATCCGGATATCTTATCCCCCGAACGAGATCTTGAAATCTGACTCTTTTGCTTGGAAGATGTTTTATAAAAACTTTTTCGTTTTCAATCTCTAAATCCTCCACAGGACACCTGAGCGCAACCGAAGCCAGATTTTTCAGCTGGAAGATGACATTGTCCGCCGCTTTCATGACAGCTCGTCCCGCAAGAAAGCTTGTCATACTCGCAACTGTTTTCCAGTGTTCCGGACAATACTCTGTATCAACATGCAGCTTGACATGGATTCTTTCCGGATGCATTTTTAGTTTTTCAGCAAGCATCAGAACAAGGTTCGTCTGCCCTCCGGACCCCATTTCTACGACACCGGTATTTAATATAACGCTGCCATCCGAGTTAAACATAATGACGGCACCGGATGAAGCATCCGTCGGAGGATCGGGCGTTTTCCAAAGGCAGCTTATTCCTTTGGCCCTGATTTTATTTTGTCCGGCATCAATCCGTACCCCTTCGTCCCAGTTTATTAATGTTTTTAATTTCAAAATGCATTCTTTAAGGTTTCCCGAGTTGCTTTTTGTAATTGCAACTTGTGTTGGCGAAAAATGTCCCGGTTGGATTGCATTTTTAAGTCTTAATTTAAGCGGATCTATGCCGCACTTGTTAGCCAGTGTATCCAGTGCCCGCTCAATGCAAAAAGTATAGGATTCATGGGAAAACCCGCGAAATGAGGTTGAAAAACCGTGATTTGTATATACACATAAAGAATCGCAAGTTACGTTTTCAACATTATATGGGCCGGTACAGTCCACGGCAATCGCCTTTGACATATTCGGACTGATATCGGTATAGGCT
>JANZZB010000063.1 GCA_026419635.1 Clostridiales bacterium
CTTTTCCGATCTTACTTTTTTCCGTCTTCGAGGCTACCCATCCGTCAAGTCCATCTGCGATCAGTGCGAGGTAAAAGAAAGTAAAGCTTTTTTCAATGTCCTGAATAGCATATGTAATTGCGGCGGATCCGCTTGCAACAGCTAAAGCTGCAATTCCGCCTTCGAGAGCTGCAATGCGCTTTTCAAATACGTCGGATGTGGGGTTCATGATTCTAGTATAAATATTACCGCCTTCCGTTAATCCGAAACGGCCCGCGGCTTGCGCGGAGTTTGCAAATACATAGGACGAAGTTTGGTAAATTGGAACAGCCCGAGCGTCGGTAGCGGGATCGGGGGTTTCCTGGCCGACATGGATCTGGAGGGTTTCAAATTTAAGCTTACGATCAGACATTCAGCTCACACTCTTTTCTGTTAATGTATATTATTCATATAATTTTAATATGAAATTGGTTATAATATAACTCCTCTTTTTATAATTGTCAAGAAGGAATAAAACAATATCTTTAAGAATTTGCAGATGAAATTTTAAGTTTATCCTGTTGTTTTTTTACCAAATCGGCAAGAGTGATATGGTCGACTACGTTGTTGATTGCTTCATAAATCTGCTGCCATATATCAATGGTGACACATTTATCACATCTGGGGCATTGATTGGGTTCGTCTTCCATACAAGCAACGGGTACCAGGCTTCCTTCGATCAGTCTCAGAATAGAACCTACAGTATATTCCTCAGGGGAACGGGAAAGCTTATAACCGCCCTGTGCTCCACGGGTACTTTTTACGAAACCTGCACGGCTTAAAACGATAATGATCTGCTCCAGATATTTATCAGATATTGACTGGCGTTCGGAAATACTTTTAATGGTAACATATTCACCAGTGTTGTTCATAGCTAAATCCAGCATTAATCGTAGCGCGTATCGTCCTTTTGTGGATATTTTCATAAGTACCACCGCCTTATGCAGATTATACTATATGAATAATATGAATTCAACTGTTTGATTTTGCAGTTTTTAATATATGTTTTGTTTGAAATAAATAAAAGGGAGAGTAAATACCCTCCCGAGGCTGTCGATAAAGTCGACAGCCTTCGAGAGGGAATCCGATTCCCCCTCAATACTTCCCCAGGTGCGGACAAAACCTTCGGTTTTGTCCAATGTGTCCTCCGGCGGCACATGTCCGCCTGCGGACTAATCTTACATTAAGGGGTTTCGACCCTTAACAATCTCCTAAATATACTTTTTCGACAATCTTTAAGGGAGGGTAAATACCCTCCCTTTTACTCTTTGGGTTTCATCATAATCAAAGTATAGTTACTTTGATTCATCCTGTTTTTTCGGAATTAATGCGTTTAGAAATTCCATTGGGAGCGGGAATACAATAGTAGAATTTTGCTCGGTGGCGATTTCAGAAAGTGTTTGCAAATACCTGAGCTGTAGTGAAATGGGCTCTTGTGCGATCACCTGTGCTGCCTCAAGAAGTTTTTGCGAGGCCTGATATTCGCCTTCTGCAGCGGTTATTTTAGCACGTCGTTCTCTTTCGGCTTCTGCCTGCTTTGCCATTGCGCGTTTCATACTATCCGGGATCTGAATACTTTTAATTTCAACAGCAATAATCTGTATGCCCCAATCATTAGTAGTTTCTGCTAGCATATTTTTTAGTATTTCAACCAAATTTTTATTGTTGCCTAGAATTTCATCGAGCTCATGTTGTCCTAAAACAGAGCGGAATGTAGTCTGTCCTAAAAGTGTAGTGCTTCTTTCAAAACTTACAACCCGGGTAAGTGCATAGGTGGGATTCTGTACGTTATAATATACCACTGCGTCTACCAAAATTGAAATATTGTCTTTTGTTATGACTTCCTGCTGCGGGACGTCGATTGTCCTAGTCCTTAAATCTACTCTGCGAACGACTTCAATTCCGAAAGGGATTCTAAGCTGCAGTCCGGGATTTAATACACGAACTACTTTTCCGAAACGAAATACAACGCCTCTTTCGACCTGATTGACAACAATAATACACGATAGAAAGAACCATAAAACGATTATAGCGACGATTCCAAATAGAATTGAATGCATATTTCATACCCCTTTTCGTAATTGTTTTTACGAATAAAGTATAACACAGTTTCATTTTTATTTATAGATTAAGTATAAACTCTTCTTTTAGATAGTGGATAATCTGTGCACACATTTGTGTATTATTTTACAGGGTTACGATTATTTAAATCGGCTGACAAATTGAAAAGCATTTAACGGATGCAAAAGAAATTTCTAATCTTATGAAAAAAGATAATTAAATTTTATTATAAGAGAAAAAAACGATAAACAAAGAATTAGAACAAAAAAGAGCGATAACGTTGTGTTATCACTCTTTTTTGTTCTAATTTGTAGTTATTTGTTATAAAAAATGAAAGTTTTAAATTAAAAAAATTTTTGCACAACACAAACAAATATTTGCATAGCTAAAAAAATTTTTTGGTTGTATTTTTATATCAGGGTATTCCAAAAAATGGGATTTTAGATATGCAAATAAAAAAGAGAGAGGGAAATGCTATGAACTAAGGTGAATGAATCCGAGCAGATTATCGTCACCAAAATTAATTGTGGAAGATCCAAAAGAAGAAGGAGGGGAATTTTTTGGAAATTATTTTGTATGGCATATTGACCGGAAGCATCTTGCTGCTTGGCTCAATCGGAATGTCAATTATCCGCAAAGTGCAAGGACATATGGATATGAGTTATGCGCAATATATGATGCTGTCGGCGTTTCTTACCTGGCAGCTTACCACGAAACAAAAATTACCGTTTATTTTGGGAGCGTTAATTTCAATTATATTCATTACAATAATCGCTTACATAGTATTTAAGGTTGTATATAAGCCTATCAAAACGTATGGGCCGACAATGCTCCTTTTTACAACTGTCGGTGTGAATTACATCATCAATGGGGGAGCAAAAGCAATTTGGGGCGTAAAAACAAAGGCTTTTGCTCTGGGTCTTTCCCGTTCAATCAATATTGGTGAGACAAGGCTTTTAACTTCCAGAGAAATTCTCGTCATTATTATTGCATGGCTGGCAGCTCTTGTTATTCATCTTGTTATGACAAGAACAAAAGTGGGCAAAGCTTTGCGTGCAATGGCCAGTAATTATGATTTGGCGCAAGTAAGAGGCATTGATACCGGGCGCATGTCCTCGTTTGTATTTGTTATTTCAGGAAGTCTTGCAGGTCTTTCTGGAGTACTTCTGGGGATGATCGGATCACTTTATCCTGACATGGGCACGATTCAGATTCTGCTGATTTTATCCGCGGTTGTTATGGGTGGCCTAAGCGCTCCACTTTCCGGAGTCATGGCTGCGGCAATGATCATAGGACTCGGCATGGAAATAAGCACACTTTTCTTAAGGCCGGCTTACCGCCCTGCTGTAGCCTTGGTTCTGTTTGTTTTAACTTTGTTTATTAAACCGGAGGGATTGTTTACAAAACAAACTCGCAAAGTAAAATTTGATAAAAAAGTGGACTTAAAAATCGAAATGGGCGAAGCAGCCTCTGTAGGAGGACAAAAATGAGTATTTTTATGTTTGTCATAGCGGTCATGACTATTGTCGGAATCTATGCGATGATGGCGCTTTGTTATAACCTGACAAACGGGCAAACAGGCATCGTCGATTTCGGCGTTATCGGCTGGGTTGCCATTGGTGCATATACATATGCGATCATCACAAGTCCGGATCCCTCAACAGTGGCCGGAGCAGTAAACCTTTACGGGTTTCATTTGCCGATGTGGATCGGTTTGATCGCCGCGATGATCACCGCTGCATTTGGCGCCTTTTGCATCGGACTGCCGACACTTCGTCTACGCGGCGAGTATCTGGCTATCGGGGCCTATGCTTTGTCTATGGTTATTACCAGCTTTATCACGAATGAAGCCTGGCTAACAAACGGATCGCGCGGATTTTTCGGGATGCCTGCCCCTCTCCGGGACCGCTTTACCTCCGTTTCCGCATACGCAATCTTTTTCCTGCTTTTAATATGGGCATTTGTCCTTGGTTCATACTTTCTTTTCCGGCGTATTGAGAAATCCCCGTATGGCCGAATTTTGAGATCCATCAGGGAGAACGAGGAAGTAAGCATATCGATCGGGAAAAATGTCTGGAAATACCGGATGACCGCCTATGTCTTGGCAGCCGCTATTCTCGGGTTGGTTGGTGTTTTATACGCATGGTACGCTTCCGTACTTGTTCCGGAAATGTTTACCGATATTGTAACGTTTACCGTAGTCATTTGCGTTATTCTGGGAGGCACGGGTAATTTTAAAGGGTCGCTCCTTGGCGCGACCGTCATGATCGGAGCGCAGGAATTGACACGCTTTTTCCAAGCCAACGCCGACATGGCCGCGACGCTTGCGGCAACCAGAATTATTGCTATCGGGATCTTGCTTGTGCTAATCATCCGGTTCAAACGGCGCGGAATCCTTCCGGAAAAAAATATCAAAATGTAGGGGGTGAGGGAATATGGCATTACTTGAAATAAAAAATGTAAGCAAACATTTTGGACGGCTAAAAGCAGTATCTGGAGCAAACATGGAGATTATTAAAGGAAAAACGACCGGACTGATCGGCCCGAACGGTGCCGGCAAAACGACGCTTTTCAATGTGGTGGCAGGATTTCTTCCCGCGACGGAAGGAGAGGTTCGTTACAACGGAGAAAACATAACAAATCTTCCGGCTTACCGCTTGGCTCGCAAAGGGATCGTGCGAACATTCCAGACGCCTCACGGTTTTCCAGAACTTACTCTGATGGAAAACTTAATGGCTGCGCCCAAAAATCAGGAAGGAGAAACTCTCTGGAAATCCGTTTTGATGAATCCCGCCGTAAAAAGGCAGGAAAAAGAAAATAAAGAGCGCGCGCTGCATTATCTGGAAGAGATCGGTATGATTGACCGCCGCAATGAAAAAGTAGGCAACTTAAACGCCGGCGAGGCGCGCATGGTGGAGCTTGTCCGGCAGCTGATGCTCGATCCGGACCTGCTTTTGCTTGATGAACCTGCCGCTGGCGTAAATCCCGCCCACCAGGAAACATTGATCGAAATGTTAAATAACCTTAAGAAAAAAGGAATTACTCTTCTGGTTATCGATCACAATCTGGGCTTTATAACGACGCTGAGCGATAAAATTTACGTAATGCACCAAGGGCAGGTAGTTCTCGAAGGCCTCCCGAAAGAGGTTATTTCGAATCAAAAAGTCAAAGAGATTTACTTGGGGGGAAAGAAATGAGTCTTCTTGAAGTAAAAGGAGTAAAATCGGGATACGGAAAAGTAAGCGTGCTTTTCGGGATAGACTTATATGTTGAAAAAGGCGAAATGATTTCGATTCTGGGCTCAAACGGTGCGGGTAAAACAACACTCATGCGTACTATTTCGGGTGTAACGCCGGCGGCAGAGGGTGAAATCCGGTTCAACGGTGATAGTATTCGCAATTTGCGGCCCGACCAGATTACGGAAAAGGGCATCAACTATGTCCCGCAGGAAAAAAATGTTTTTCCGGACCTTACGGTACAGGAAAATCTAGACATGGGCGCGTTTCTTGTAGATGACCCGAAAGACCGCATTGATAAAGTATATGAACAATTTCCGATTTTGAAAGAACGCAGCAAACAGTACGCGGGTACGTTAAGCGGCGGCGAGCGTCAAATGCTTGCCGTAGGATGCGCACTTCTTACCAATCCGGAGCTTTTAATTCTAGACGAACCCAGCGGAGGACTTTCGCCGCAGGCAACCCAAGCACTTGTTGATAAAATTGTATCCATTAATGAAGGAGGGACCTCCATTATTTGGGTCGTTGAAGAAAATCCGAGACAGGTTCTTCAGCATACAAAAAGGGTCTATATGATGGCCAACGGGCAAATCGTTAAAACGGGTTATGCACAAGAGTTTCTGGATGATCCGGATTTTGACAGACTGTTTTTAGGGCAAAGCGTATAGAATTTGTTAGGTATTTTTTATGTCTGTAAAAGAAATCTCTAGATCAAAAAAGAAGATTGTTTATGTATTTTAATCCAAGGAATTGGATTGATTATTAAGAGGAGGTAAAGTAAGGTGCAAGGATCAAAATGGAGAAAACTAGCAAGCAAATGCGTAATCCTGCTGATTATTGTAATGCTTTTAGTACCAGCAGGTTGTGCAAACAAAAAACCAGCGGAGACAGCTACAGCAAATACCTCTACTACCACGGCAGATACCTCGGCGTCATCCAACACAGATAAAATATCGGCCGCTCAGTTAGCAAATCCGGAAGTTCGAATCGGTATACTTGTACCGTATACCGGCGAGCTGGGTGCAAACGGAAACTATTGGTTTACCGGAGCAAAAGTGGCCGCTGAAGAAATCAATGCGGCCGGCGGTGTCCTTGGAAAACAGATTAAACTGTTTACGGAAGACGACCAGTCCAATGTTGAGCAGGCCATCAGAGGGGCTCAAAAGCTGATCAAGGTAAACAACTGCATTGCTCTGCACGGCATGGAATCCAGCGCCCAGATCGCTACCTATCCACTTTGTAAAGAAAGCCAGGTATTCAACTCAAATCCGGGCGGCGGCTCGACAAGAATTGATAATCTCGCCACGGATTATCTTTTCCGCACCTGCCCGTCCGACAACTTTGACGGAGTTGCAACAGGAAAAATGCTGATAGACGGAGGCTACAAAACACTGGCTATCCTGTACGAGAATGACGAAAGCCGTTTGAGCATCAGCGAAACAGTTGCCAAGGAATTCGAAAGACAAGGCGGAAAAGTAATTACAAAAGTTGCTTACGCTCCGAACCAGAATAGTTATGTGTCCGAACTGAAAAAAGTATTTGCAACCAAGCCGGATGTATTTTATCTTGCAGGGGGTCAGGAATCCGCTCCTACGATTATTAAAGAGTGGAGAGAACGAGACTACGGTTCGCAATTGTTTATCTGCCCCGAGCTTTGCGTCCCCGATGTTATTAAAAACATTGGAGGGAAAATGCTGGAAGGCGTTTTGTCAGAAATCCCCGTTGCTGACAACTCAACCCCACAAGCAAAAAGATTTGCGGAAATCTGGCAGAAAGTTATGGGCGTACCTTCTTCCGGTGTGTTTGAAGCAAACTCTTACGACGGAATCGTCATTATAGCTCTTGCCATGGAAATTGCCGGGGAAGCAACCGGAAAAGCTATTTCGGATCACTACAAAGACACCTCTGATCCAAACGGAGTAAAAGTTTACACGTTTGCTGAAGGCGTGGCAGAGATCAAGAAAGGCAACAAAATTAACTATGAGGGTGCTTCCGGATCCTGCGATTTTAATAAATACGGGAATGTCAGAGGGGCTTATACGGAGTTCCAGGTAAAGAACGGAAAATGGGAGCAAATTAAATTCTATCCGGAATCCGTTTTTGCACATGTACCATTTTGATAAATTAAAATTCTCTAATAAATCCGTGGCCCCGGGGATGTTACACTTTCACCCCCGGGGCCAACCCCTTCTGTAATGTCCACTGGATAAATGCGATTTTCTAGTCGCTTGCAGGCATTATTATAAACAAATAAAATAAACTATTTCTTTGATTCCGCGAGGTACTTTAAATAAAAAGACGGAGAACAACCAACATCTTCTTTAAACGCCCGGGAGAAAGTGGAATAATCGTTAAAGCCAACATCAAGACTTACTTCGGTAGCGGGAATATTTTGCAATAGCAGAGTTTTTGCCTTGGTTATTCTTTTTTTAGAAATATAGCTGTTGATTGTAGTGCCTGTACATTTGTTAAAAAGTTTGCACAAATAGCTCTTGTTCATATGTACCTCAGATGCAATCATATCGAGGCATAAATCTTCCGTTATATTTTCATTAATAAAATGAATAATAGGTAGAATATTGGTGACACATTCACCTGAAACATGTTCACTATTAGGTGCGTTGTTTTTAAAAAAACCCGAAACATAAATTAATATTTCTATAACACAGAGCCGTTTGAGCATTTCTTCGCCGTAAATTCCTTTGATTTCTTCATATCTTTTAAATTTCGAATGCAAAATCTTGAACTGTTCATTCGATAGATTTATTTTATGGATTGTATTTCCGGATTGAAGTCGAAAATTCGGGAGCAAGTTTATGTTATATGTACAGTATTGCATGGCAAATTCGGGTAAAACCTGCAA
>JANZZB010000064.1:0-4972 GCA_026419635.1 Clostridiales bacterium
TGTCCATATTTGGCATCATGTTGGGCATGCCCATGTTCGGCTTCGGCATATTGGGCATATTCATGTTTGGCATCATGTTCGACATGCCTGTGTTCGGCTTCGGCATATTCATGTCCATATTTGGCATCATATTGGGCATGCCCATGTTCGGCTTCGGCATATTGGGCATCGGCATTTTGCTAGTGTTCGGCATCTGCATATTGTGCATATTTGGCATTACCGTCATTTGACTTTCTTCGAAATCTTTAAATTGGGGTCCGTCGCGTAGATGAGAATCTTTATGCATTCGTTTATTCTCCTTAAATATAAATAGTGCCACTGATCTTGTCGATTCAATACATTTTATGCCAAACATGATTCAAAGTTCTTTTAGCGGCGCGAATCTTCTTTTAAAAAAGAAAGAACGGATATCTTAACGGCAAGACTACACATAAAACAAAATAAAAACGGCCTCAAGACCGTTTTTATTTTAAATTAAAGATCTATTTAAGTTATCAAAAATATTGATATATCAAATATTTGAAGATTTATATTGAGCCAGTTTCAAACTCAGCGTTTTTGTTTGATAATCGCTTTTAACCACAACCCGAACCGTTTGACCGACTTTGCATTTGTCGATTGCCTTATTAAGATCGGCCATGCTTGATATTTTTACACCGTTAAACGATACAATTAGATCTCCCGGCTGAAATCCTGCATATTGGGCACTTGAACCGTTACTTACCGATTTTACATAAAGGCCCGTTTCCTGCAATCCATACATCAAAGCCGTTCTGGTATTTGAAATATCAACAAACGTTATCCCAAGATCAATTCTGCCTTGTACATAACCGTATTTGATAAGGTCTTGAATGACTTGCTTGACATCATTGATCGGAATAGCAAACCCAAGTCCTTCAATTCCGGAACCAGAGGATTTAGCGTTTACAATACCAATCAGTTCACCTTCTCCGTTAAAAAGTCCGCCGCCCGAATTACCGGGGTTAATTGCCGCATTTGTCTGCAAAAGATTCATCGTAACGTCACCAATATCAATCTCTCTGTCAAGAGCACTGATAATACCGTCCGTTACAGTTCCTCCAAGCTGTCCAAGAGGATTGCCAATAGCGACAGCCAGTTCCCCAACTTTAAGTTTACTGGAATCTCCAAGCACTGCGGGTTGTAAACCAGTTGCCTTAATTTTAACTACTGCAATATCCGTTTTTGCATCCGTTCCGACAAGTGTCGCACTATAAGTTGTTCCATTCTTCAATCGTACATTGATTTTGTTAGCACCACTAACCACGTGATTATTGGTGACGATATACCCGTCTTTTGTTATAATAACGCCGCTGCCTGCGCCCTGTGTAATATATTGGCCCATATAATTGCTCGTTGCCACAACCTCTGTAGTGATCTCAACAACAGAATTTGCCGTAAGCGCCGCTATCTCAGGAGTCGACAAACTACCTCCGCTGGATGCAGTGTTTGCCGCCGTCGAAATAATCGCACTTGTTTTTTGCGCAAGGGTTGCCGTTTCGGGTTTCGGACTTAACTCGCTTGCTAAAAGCCCTCCCCCGAAGCCGAGAGCTGAAGACGCCAAGACACAAACTGCCAAAATAATTCCGGTAAATTTACGGTTGATTCTTCCAAAGTACATATATATTTAAGACCTCCTTCATTTTTTTATAGAATAAAACAATAAAATGTATTTTTTATGAATTTTCTTTTAAAAAAGAATGACAATTGAAAATTTGTTATGAATTGTTTTTTTCTATACCTAATGGTACAATAAAACAAAAAACAAATAATAGGTAATCTTAATGAGTGTTATTGAAAATTACTTTGATTTTATATCTGTTGTAAGACCGCTGCTTACATGGTACGACCAAAACGCACGTGTTCTTTCATGGCGAGAAAATTCGTCCCCTTACCGTGTCTATCTGTCTGAAATTATGCTTCAGCAAACGAGAGTGGACGCGGTAAAGCCTTTTTTTGACCGTTTTATCGCTGCGATCCCAGATTTCAAATCCTTAGCATCATGCGACGAAACAACTCTGTTAAAACTTTGGGAAGGATTAGGTTATTATAATAGAGCAAAAAATCTTCAGAAGACTGCCCGTATTGTAGTGGAGCAATATAACGGAAACCTGCCTTCGTCTTATGAATCGCTATTATCGCTTCCGGGCATCGGCGAATATACTGCCGGAGCAATTGCGTCAATCGCTTTTTCCCAAAAAAAAGCGGCCGTTGACGGAAACGTTTTACGCGTATTCTCAAGACTAACAGCCTCTTATGCCGACACGAAAAAGAAGGATGTGAAAAACTATTTCCGAGAAAAAATTGAGCTTATTATTCCGGATGACCGGCCAGGAGACTTTAATCAGGCTGTGATGGAACTTGGTGCGACCGTTTGCACTCCAAATGGTATGCCGAAGTGCCTTTTGTGTCCGCTTTCGGAGCTTTGCAAGTCTTTTAAGAATGGGCTTGCCACTGAATTACCTGTTAAAAGTACTAAAAAAGCGCGGAGAATAGAAAAAAAGACCGTTCTTGTTTTAATTCACAACCAGCAGGCAGCGATTTTAAAGCGCCCGGAACGCGGTCTTCTTCCATTCATGTATGAACTGCCGAATTTTGACGGCTGGCTTACAAAAGATTCATTATCTGATTTGCTGCAATCCTTTGGCATCCATTTTTCCTCTATCAATCAACTTGAAAATGCAAAGCATATTTTTTCCCATGTTGAGTGGCACCTGGAAGGGTATCTTGTACATGTTACAACTCCATCTTTGCCAGAAAAATGCTTCTGGGCGGATATAAAATCAATTAATGAAACATACCCTTTGCCCTCCGCTTTTCGTGTATATCGCAAAAAACTATTCGAATTATATTAAAAAATCCCGTATCTTTATAGATTAAAGTAGTAAAAAAATGGTAGACACTTTTGTGTCTACCATTTTTTTACTACCTAATTACAAAACACAGGTTTTTTCTTGTTTTTACTCTAGCTCTGAAAGAATCCGGTTTTTGGATTTTTCCACCTCATAGATCACTTTCTCTATGTCTATAGTGAAATACTCCCCGTCACGGTACAGTACTTTTCCGTCCGCCATTGTAAGTACAACGTCGCTTCCGCTCGCGGAATAAACAAGATTGTTTAATAGATTATGTACTGGTTTCATATGTGGCCCGGATATATCGAGTACGGTAAGATCTGCTTTCATTCCCGTTTCCAGAACCCCAGTATCCTCTCTACCCTGGCTTTTGGCCCCGGCAGCTGTTGCCGCGTAAAGTGCTTCACAAGGTGTGACAACGCATGGGTCATTCCATTTTTCTTTGTGGACAAGAGCAAAGAATTTGATTTCTTCGATCATATTTAAGCTGTTATTGCTTGAAACACTATCCGTTCCGATTGCAACATTCACACCCTTTTTCATCAGAAGCGGAACATTGCAGACACCGCTTGCAAGTTTCAGATTGCTAACAGGACAGGATGCGACGGTAACCCCCTTATCTGCAAGAATGTCAAAGTCATTTTCCTCAAGCCATACACAGTGGGCTGCCGTTGTTTTGTTATCAAAAATGCCCAAATCGTTAAAATATTGAGCCGGTGTTTTACCGTTTCGCTCCTTACATCCTTCGTGCTCCTCAATTGTTTCAGACAAGTGGATATGCATATTTGCACCGATGTTTTTACAGAATCCTGCCATTTGCTGCACTACCTTAGGAGTGGATGTATACTCACCGTGAATACACATGTCGATTTTCAGTTTTCCGTCACCGGCGTTATGGTAGGTTTCAAAGAGAGCTTTTCCCTCCTTGTAGTTTTTCAAATCGTATAAATCTTCATTTCCGAAACAGGTTATTCCGAGGCTTAAGTTGTTTTTAACCTCGCTGTCAAGGATAGCCCTTACCATATCTTCTCCGAAAAAATACATATCCGTCGTTGATACAATTCCGAAGCGCAGAGACTCCGCAATTCCCAAAAGCATTGCGTAATAGACGTCCTTCCCGGTAAGCTTTGCTTCAAAAGGGAAGATTCTTGTATTCAGCCAATCAGAAAGATTCAGATTTTCCCCATAGCCGCGAAGAAGGGTCATCGGCGTATGAGCATGTGAATTCACAAACCCGCTCATTAAGAGCTTTCCAGAGCCGTCATAACCATCTTTATCATCAGTATCCGGCATACTATCACTTATTGAACGAATTATACCGTCCTGTACCTGAACATATTTGTTTTCCTGAACATGAAACCGATCATCAAGCAAAGAAATATTCTTAAATATCACGCTATCTCATCCCCTATATTTTTGTTAACCGTTTGTCTCCAAATGCAAAATGTTTACACTTTAACCTTTGCTTTATCACCGTTTGAAAGGGATAAAAGGAATTTCCTCTTTTCGGTTATTATAACATATGGATTTTGTAAGCAAAATAGAGATATATGATAAAAACCAGGATTGAATTTTACGTTTAGATCAAATATACTAGGCCTATCAACGAGAAGGAGTGCCATGTGTTGAAAAAAACGGTCTTAATCACTGGAGCATCACGCGGTATCGGAAAGGCAACTGCTGTCGCATTTGCAAAACAAGGCTGGAATGTAGCAATCAATTATTTAAAAAGCAATGCAAAAACTGCAGCTTTAGTGACTGCGCTTGAAGAAAATGAAACAAATGCCTTTGCTTATCAGGCGGATGTTTCAGATATAAATCAAGTCAGGCAAATGGTCGGGTCCGTCATGATGCGGTTTGGCAGGATTGACGTTTTGGTCAACAATGCAGGCATTGCCCAGCAAAAGTTGTTCAGCGACATCACCGAGGAAGAATGGGACAGGATGTTCGGAGTTAACGTCAAAGGAACCTACTTTTGTACCCAGGCTGTCATCCCGGATATTTCATGGATGACTTCGAGAGGGATATCTCCGGATTGCTTTAACTTGTTGGCGTTATAGATGGCAGCCCGTAATTTTTTAATCCATTTTCGTGGAATA
>JANZZB010000064.1:4982-8148 GCA_026419635.1 Clostridiales bacterium
TGATACAAAGAAAATCCGGCAAAATCATCAATATATCATCCGTTTGGGGGTTAGTTGGCGCTTCCTGCGAGGTACATTATTCTGCCTCCAAAGCGGCTGTCATCGGTTTCACAAAAGCGCTTGCAAAAGAGTTAGGGCCCTCCAATATTCAGGTAAATTGTGTCGCGCCGGGTGTAATCTCGACCGACATGAACCGGGATCTGAATGAAGATACGATTTTGGAACTGAAAGAGAGCACGCCGCTTGGCGTTTTGGGAAGCCCTGAAGACATTGCGAACACGATCTTATTTCTTGCGTCGGATCAATCTGATTTTATAACGGGGCAGGTTATAAGCCCAAACGGTGGTTTTATTATCTAAATAGAAAACAAGAGGGTTTTGGCTCAAATACCAGCCCTTTTTGTTATAATAATCAATAACACTCGGCAAAATGACAGAAATTATATGCAAAAAAGTACATCAAAATTGCAAAATTTGATGTATAATATAATATTGTGCTTAGTTAATAATAAGGGAGCAAGAAAATTGACGAGAAATGATTTAAGAAATATAGCGATCATTGCGCACGTCGACCACGGCAAAACGACTCTTGTTGACCAGTTAATGAAACAGGGCGGCGTATATAGAGCTAATCAGGTAGTAGAAGAACGTGTTATGGACACCAATGATCTGGAACGCGAAAGAGGAATTACAATCCTTGCAAAAAACGCCTCCGTCCATTATAAGGACATTAAAATAAATCTGGTTGACACTCCGGGACATGCCGATTTTAGCGGCGAGGTCGAACGAATACTAAAAATGGTAAACGGCGTTATCCTTCTGGTAGATGCTGCCGAAGGTCCAATGCCCCAAACGCGTTTCGTCCTTCAAAAAGCGCTGGAGCTTAAGCATCGTATTATCATTATTATTAATAAAATTGACCGTCCGGATTCCAGGATCAGCGAGGTTGATGAAGAGATTTTAGAGCTTCTGTTTGAGCTCAATGCGACAGAAGAACAATTAAACAGCCCTGTCATTTATTGTTCCGGCAGAGACGGAACAGCTTCTCTGTCGCCAACGGAAGAAGGAAAGGACTTAACCGTTCTCTTTGAAAAAATAGTAAACTATATTCCGGCGCCGGAAGGCGATGAAAAAGGCGATCTTCAGGTGTTGGTTTCTTCCATTGACTATAATGAATATGTTGGAAGAATTGCAATCGGTCGAATTGAACGCGGAGAAATAAACCAAAATCAGGATGTCATGGTCTGTGATTATCACAACAAAAAAAATCCTTACCGTTCAAAAATTGTCAGCATCTATCAGATTGACGGTATGAAACGTGTTCCGGTCACATCTGCATCTGTTGGTGATATCGTCTGTTTTTCCGGCATTGAAAATATTACAATCGGTGATACGGTTACTTCACTCTCTTGCGTCGAACCACTGCCGTTTGTTAAAATTGGAGAGCCCACGGTTGAAATGACCTTTTCGGTTAACGATAGTCCATTTGCGGGACGGGAAGGTAAATTTGTCACAACGCGTCAGCTGCGTGATCGTTTATACAAAGAACTCTTGAAGGATGTTTCCCTCCGTGTATCGGACGGAGAAACCATGGACAGTTTCAAAGTTGCGGGACGTGGCGAAATGCATCTTTCTATTCTGATTGAAACCATGCGCCGGGAAGGTTATGAATTTTCCGTCAGTACGCCGAGGGTACTGTATCGTGAGATCGACGGCGAAACATGCGAGCCGATGGAGCGTCTTGTAGTAGATGTTCCGGAAGATTTTGTCGGCCCTGTCATGGAAAAAATGGGAATACGGAAAGCAACCTTAACCCATATGGGACCAATGGCCGGACGTATGAGACTGGAATACATTATTCCTTCAAGAGGACTGTTCGGTTATCGCAATGAATTTTTGACCGATACCAAGGGTGAAGGCATTATGAGTGCGATCTTTCACGGCTACGAACCGTATAAAGGAGACATTACCCGACGTTATACAGGTTCTCTTGTCGCTTTTGAAACCGGTGAAGCTGTCACATATGGTTTATATAATGCACAAGAGCGCGGAAGTTTGTTTATCGGCCCGGGAACTCCTGTTTATGAAGGGATGATCGTCGGCGTTTCTCCGAAACAGGGCGACATCGCCGTCAATGTTTGCAAACGCAAACAGCTTACAAACATGCGCGCATCCGGCAGCGACGACTCCTTAAGGCTGATTACCCCAAAAAATCTTAGCCTTGAAGAATCACTTGAATTTCTGGGTGAGGACGAGCTTTTAGAAGTCACCCCTATCAATACCCGTCTAAGAAAACGCACGCTTAGTAACGCGCTTAGATTAAAAGAGCAAAGCAAAAGTAAAAAATAATTATTATAACCCAACAAAGATATAGTACCGCCATAATCCGCATACAAATGTTTAATGGATATCTTTCCTTATCGTTTGTTTCGGAAGAGGCGGTACAATGTTTTTTTTCCGGGTTATAAACAGAAAAAAACTAATCCTGTTTTGCATGACTGTCATCGTTCTGACAGCCGGTATTTTTATGTTTCATTCCTACAGTGAACCTGTCTTTGCTCCGGAAGAGCCGGAAGGAATTCGGGTTCCAATTCTGATGTATCACAGTGTGTTACGGGACCCGAAAGCGGAAGGAGCGTATATTGTTTCTCCAAACACAATGGAAAGTGATTTCTATTATTTATTAACAAACGGATATACTCCTGTTTTTGTCTCCGACTTGGCAAAATACGTTTACGGTAATACACCGCTACCGGAAAAGCCCGTTGTTATTACGTTGGACGACGGCTATTTAAATAATTTCACTTATGTATTTCCTCTTCTTCAAAAATACGATTTCAAAGCAGTGATCTCCGTTATCGGCATATCCAGCGAGAAATTCAGTAAAGCACCCGACCCATCCCCCTCCTACGCTCATTTAACATGGAACGATATCGCCGTTATGGCACAGTCCGGACACGTCGAAATTGCAAATCACAGTTACGCGCTGCACTATGATTCCCGTCGTCACGGCTGTATGAAAATGTGGGGAGAAAGCTCGTATGATTTTGAAACCTGTATTTCAAAGGATATATTAAAAACGCAGGAGCTTCTGTTGCAATACTGCGGAGTAACACCGACAACATTTGCTTATCCGTTTGGCACTGCCACTGAAGAGACGGATAAAC
>JANZZB010000065.1 GCA_026419635.1 Clostridiales bacterium
AGATGTGTATAAGAGACAGGAGTATTGTTGTCCAAGTAACCGGTCATAAGAAAGCAAAAGAAGCTTATCTTCGTAAGAAGTACGAAGAGATTCATCTTTATCTCCGACGGTAATCTTCATCGATACAATGGGTACATGTCTCATGGCGTCGTCCAAAAATGAGGTAAACTTGGTTTTTGGCAAATCAAGATAATTGATCAAAACGTCCATAAGATAAAAAGCGGAAATGCGCTTATGATCCGCGCTGCATTTTGGATTATTCAGCTTAGAAGTGTAATTTGTATAAATCGCAAACGGAGTTGAAATATTGTCAAGATTGTCGTACGTTTTTGAAGACTCAATTCCGTTTAACTTTTCATATCCTTCGAGAAGCGGATGATGATCACCGTAAAAAACGACTACGGTTGGACGTTTTCTTTGGTCTACATAGTCAAGAAATTCACCCAAGGCCTTGTCTGTGTCCGCAATTCCGTTTGCATAAGCATTCATCGCGTCCAAATCATCTGTCGATATGTTGCAGTTTTTTTCGGGCTTAATGATATTACGATCCGAATCCGAGAGCGTTGCATAAGGAGAATGATTTTGCATCGAAGTTGCGAAAATCAGCTGGGGCGCATCAGTTTGATGATCATTTAACGTCTTTTTAATTTGATGAAAAAAAGTACTGTCGCTGATATGCATATCTCTGGGATAATTTTCAATAGGCACCGTTAAATTATCCTGAAAAATAAGATTATCAAAACCGAAAGAGGTAAACGCATCTTTTCGATTATAAAATGAGCCTAAAAAAGGATGTATAAAAGTAGAACTATAGCCCAAATTTTTAAAATAAGTCTGAAATGTCCATATACTGGAATTTTTGTCAAGTTCGCGGTAAGGTGCTTTTGAGTTGGATATTCCTTTATTTGGAGTACCGCTCAGAACTTCGTATTCCGTGGCAGCAGTTCCTCCTCCAAAAGCGGGAACAACGATTTCGCCGCCTGTACCAACTGTTTGCATACGCCGAAAATTTTTATAGATGTCTTCGGTTAAACTAATATTATATACACTGTTAAGGTCGAAATAACTTTCACTTAAAACAACAATGACATCGGGGCGGATGGCATTCGTTTCAGTTGCACGGTAATTTGATAAAATCCCGGATACGTTTTCTTCGTTATAAGGCAGCTTGGTATTAGGAGGCTTTGTCGTTGAATACATAGAACCGATCAAACAATCAATAGAACTTACAGATATTTCTTTTTGGCTATAGGAGGAAACATCCTCGTAAGCCATGATCTGAGGCAGAAAAACCTGCTTTGCTATTCCTTTAATGGAAAAAGTGATTCCGACGATAAAAATGACTGTTACATAGCCAAAACGCCCGATACGGTAAATACAGGGATAAGATACCTTATAATAAAATAGTAGAAAGATATATGAAACTAACAAAATAGCGGAAACAACATAAAAAATCTGAAAGTGTATTCCGCCTCCGCCTTTTTTTGCAAAACTCCAAATTTTTCCCATATCAGGAGCCATCAATAAATCATCTATGGTAATTCTGGTTCCTAGTTTTTGGTACTTTGCAATATCGGCCATAGCTAAAAAATAGCATGAGATGCCGAGAATCGCCGCAGAAATCCACGGCTTTTTAAGAAGGGCTGATAAAATGCTGTAAATAGCCCCGACCAAAAAGACGGAAATGAAAAACATAAATAATTGGGAAAAGGCAATCTTAAAATTTCCTTCAAAATTTCCAGCAATCTTTTCTGGATTCTGGTAAAGAAGCATGGTGATCAAAACAGGAAATAAACTATAGAGTATTGTGTTAGAAAGATTGCCGAGCTGTTTTCGGGTTTGTCTTAGATACCGCATAGAATTCCTCCGTTGCCGCACAAACCTGTTTTTTACACATAAAAACACTGCATTGACGAAAAAAACGGAAAAAAGTTTATATTTTTGCGATTACAGTTTGACATATTAATTAAGTATAGCACAATTGATTAAAAAAAGATACTCCTGTCAATAATGAAAAAACAATCATAAATATCGGAGGAGTATGAATGCAATTAAGAACCCTGGAAAAGGCACTTATTATCGGCGTGCTGACAGCGGTAGCCCTGTGTGGATTTTCTGTATCGGCTCAGAACAGTGTTTCCGGAAAATTGATTCGGCTGCATGTTAAGGCCAATTCGGATTCGGAATACGATCAGGCACTGAAATTAAAGGTTCGTGATGCTGTTTTATCAGAAATAGAAGATAAAATAAAAGATAAAGATCTTCCGTCCGCTCGCGAAGAACTGAAAAAGATGCTGCCTGAGATAGAAAAAACAGCTGAGGAAGTAATCAAAAAAAACAACGCGGACTATCCTGTCAAAGCTACCCTGGCCATACAATATTTCCCGACTAGAAAATACGAGAGCTTTTCTCTTCCGGCTGGAAACTATGAGTCGCTTTACATAAAGATCGGAAGCGCAGCTGGGCGCAACTGGTGGTGCGTTGTATTTCCGCCTCTTTGCATGGCGGCATCCGAAGGGGTAGAAGTGGAAAATGCGGCAGAAGCCGCAGGATTTACAAAGAATGATGTGAACTATATTACCGAGGACGGTTCCGGTTATAAAGTAAAATTTAAGGTTGCTGAAATTTACGGGGAACTAAAGCATAAAATATTCAATTGAAATATAAAGATATACAAAGTATCGAGGGGGAATTGGATTCCCTCTCGAAGTCTATCGACTTTATCGACAGACTCTGGCGGGCCTTTTGGCCCGCCATTTTTTATGTTATACTATATTATTAAAATAAAAGGAGAATTCCGGCGTATGATGAAAATTATTACAGGCCGAGCGAAAAGCGGCAAGAGTTCAAGCATGTTTTCGTCGGTGATTGATCATGCGAAAATAAGACGCCAGATCATTATTGTGCCGGAAACGTCCTCCCATGTAACGGAACGCGAGCTTGTCAAACGGGGCGGTGACGGAATCTGTCTCACAGCTGAGGTATTTACTTTTCGAAGCCTTTCAAGGCGTATTTTTTCCGAAGTCGGGGGTCTTTGCGAAAATTATCTGGAAGACGCGGGGCGGCTTCTTACCATGCGTCTCGCGGTATCCCGAATGGAAGGCTCGCTTGAATCCTACAGAAAAACGGCAAGACAGCCGGAATTTCTAAGCGGTTTGATTGAGTTTACAGATGAGATGAAAAGTCAGGGCATTTTACCGGAGGATCTCGCCGATATTTTGAGGCAATCGGAAGGAATACTTTCAAAGCGGCTTTTTGATCTGACGAAGATTTACACCGCATACTGTGCTTTGACAAACGGTGATACGATGGACCCGCGCGACCGGATGACAAAGCTCTGTGACGCAGTGAAAGTAAGTCGTTTTTTTGACGGCTGCGACATCTATATAGATTCCTTTTCCGGCTTTACACAGCAGGAGTTTTGGATTTTAGGCGAAATGATGAAAAAGGCCGAATCGGTCACCATTTTCTTAACCTGCTCTGAGCTTCCAAAAGAGGATGACACAGATGTGTTTCAAAAGCCCAGGAAAACGGCGCAAAAACTGATGCGAATAGCGAAAAACAGTGGAATCTCCGTAGAAGTTACGCACTTTTTTGGGTGTGATTTTGCCAAAACCGCATTCTCGTACTTAGAACACAATTTATTCGGATACATGACGGCTGCATTTGATAAGGAATGCGGCGAAATTCAATGCATACAGGCAGCAGACCCGTTTGAGGAGTGCGAGCGGATAGCCGCGGAAATCATCCGCTTAACTCGCGAAGAGGGACTTCGATACCGGGATATTGCCGTTTTATCTAGAAGCTTCGACAACTATTCAGGTCTGCTGGAAATCGTTTTTGAACGATACGGAATACCGGCGTTTTTCAGCAGGAAAAGGGATATTTTATCCAAACCGGTTATATCACTTTTGCTCTCGGCGATAGATACAATACAGACGGATTTCTCTTATGAAATGCTGTTTCGATATTTGAAAACAGGTCTTTCCGGCTTGTTAACAGACGAGATTGATACGCTGGAAAATTACGTTTATTTATGGAATATTGAAGGAAAAATGTGGCTTGATGACGCAGATTGGAACTTAAATCCGGACGGATATGCGCCAAATACGGAGGATTCTGACAGAAGGCTTTTGGAGTTAAACCGTATAAAAGAGGAAGTGCGCGCGCCGTTTATTACCTTAAAGGAAGCCCTCGAAAATACGAAAACGGGCGGAGAATATGCAAAACTTCTATACGAATTTATAGAGGATATCGGGCTTTTTAGCGCAATTTGTTCTGCTGGGGAACGTCTTTTGTCCGAGGGAGATAGACAGCTTGCGGATGAATATAAGCAGCTCTTTGAAATCCTTGTTGATGCACTTTCACAGTTTTATTCCGTTCTAAGAAACGAGCCTATGGAAACAGGAGAATTTCGCGAACTGTTTTCGCTTCTTCTTACCGGTTATGATGTCGGGACGATACCGGTTTTTCTGGATGCGGTGACACTGGGTGACGTTCCCGTTTGCGACGCACAGCATTTTAATACGGTATTTATCATGGGCGCGTGCGACGGAATGCTCCCACCTCCGCAAGGAGGTTCAGGCCTGCTTTCAGACAGCGATCGCGAGGAATTAATCGCACTTGGCCTTGATCTTGCGGTCGACCCCGAAATGCGCACATTCGAGGTAGATTTTCAAATTTATAAGATGTTTGTAAACCCGCTGTCAAAATTACGGATCAGTTATCCGCTATACATGGGCGGGGAGGCAAAACAGCGCCCCGCATACATCGTAACAAGGTTACAAAAGTTGTTCCCTAAAATGATGTCATGGGGAACAATGCAAGATATTGGTTTTTGCAGACTATCGGCTGAAATACCTCGCTTCGATCTTGCTCTTTCAGGAAAAGGGACAGGCAATTCTTTAAGTTTCATTGCATGGCGGAATTTTGAGGGCAGGCCGGAATGCATCCGGCGCATTGCGCTTGCAGAGATTGCCTCTAATCAGACGCGCGGTCCGATCCGGGAAAAAGACCGAATCCGGCAGCTTTACGGAGAAGAGGTACGCATGACAGCGTCAAAAACTGAAAAGTTTGAAAGCTGCCGGTTCTCCTTCTTTATGCAATATGGGCTTCACGCAAAAGCGCGAAAGCAGGCGTCCTTTGACGCGCCTGCAATCGGAACGTTTTTTCACTATATATTAGAACACACGATCAGGGAATTAAAAGTATCGGACGGAGGTATCCGGTCAGCAAAGGATGAAGAGATTAACGATCTGATTAAACGTTTTACAAAAGATTATGTGGACAAAGCTCTGTTCGGACTATCCGGCAAATCGAAACGTTTTATTTATTTGTTTGAACGCTTAGAAAAAAGCACGGTGATCATTGTAAAAAACGTAGTCGAAGAACTCAAAAATTCGTTGTTTTCGCCGTTCGATTTTGAGCTTACATTCTCTTACGGAGGAGACTTGCCTCCTGTTAAAACGCCATTTGAAAACGGCGCTCTAAGCTTAAACGGAAAGGTTGACCGCGTAGATGGTTATGTGAACGACGATACGCTTTATTTACGTGTAGTAGACTATAAAACTGGAAAAAAGAGTTTTTCATTGTCCGATGTGATTGACGGCCTTGATATGCAGATGCTTCTGTATCTTTTTACAATCGAGGAGCAGGGACTTGCGCGATACCGCGGAATGATCGGTGATCAGATCAAAAGGATCTTGCCAGCCGGAATATTATATATACCGGCGTATGAGCCGCATCTTCGAAGTAATATCATACTGTCAAAAGAGGAAATCGAATTGAAAGCGGCGCGCGAACTGAAGAGAAGCGGACTTATCCTTGACGAGATGCCGATTATTGATGCGATGGAACAGAATATAACGTGCGACGGGCGGTTTCTTCCGGTTAAATTAAACGCCGACCGGAAAATAGCGGCGTTATCCTCTGTCGCATCTAATGAACAATTTCATAAATTAAAAAAACATATCCATAAAACACTTCGGGAGATGGGCGAATTAATCTCATCCGGAAACACCGAGGCAAACCCGTATTCCCGTGGTCCAAACGAATGTGTCTGTGACTTCTGTGACTACCGGAGTGCATGTCTGTTTGATGAGAGCGGACCGTGCGACAAAATGCGCGTAATTAAGCACCGAAGCAGGGAGGAAGTATGGGCGGCGCTGGAGGAAAGGGGAACGGCTGATGGGTGTTAACTGGACACCGGAACAAAAACAGGCAATTGAAACACACACAGGGAGCCTTCTCGTCTCAGCGGCGGCAGGCTCCGGAAAGACGGCGGTTTTGGTTGAGAGGATTATGCAAAGGATCCTTGACGACGGGGACCCGCGCGATATCGATGAGTTTTTGATTGTAACTTATACAAACGCGGCAGCTTCCGAAATGCGGTATAAGATCGCACAGGCGATCGAAAACAGATTGTCGGAAAACCCGGGTGACCGCAGACTTCTGCGTCAGCTGCGTCTGTTAAACGGTGCACAGGTGATGACGGTGCACTCGTTCTGTCTCGGTTTTTTACGCGAACATTTTCATCTGGCCGGGTTAGCGCCAGACTTTCGGGTTGCCGACCAATCGGAACTTGAAATGCTAAAGGAATCTGCAATAAAAACGGTGCTCGAGAGGGCATATGACGAAATGGATCAAAATCCAAATTTCCCAAAACTGGTGGAGTCATTTTCTGGAATGCGGGATGACAGGGCGGTTGAGGAAGTTATCTTAGGCACGTTTGAAAAGCTGCAAAGCCATTCGTTTCCCGATCAGTGGATGGAACAGGTAAAGAAGAACTTTGAGCCGTCAGAACGTGCACGAATCGAGGATTCCGAATGGGGTTCTTACCTACTTGAGCGTGCTAAAAACGCAATTGAAAGCGGGAAACGGTATCTTTTCTCCGCTTTGGATACTATAAACCGGTTTCCGGTTTTACAAGAAAAATACGGACCGTCGTTCGACAGCGATCTTACGCAGTTCGACAGTTTGCTTGAGTTGATAAAAAAAGGTTCTTGGGACGACGCCGCGGCCTATGCGCAAGATATCACGTTTTTAAAGCTCGGCTCCGTAAGGAAATTTGAAGACGAAGAAGCGCTGGCGCAAATCAAGTCATCGCGCGATACTGCGAAAAAAATCATTGCCGCGGTACAGGAAAAATATCTTCCGAAACGCTCTGAGGAGGTTGGCCGCGAGCTTGCCACAGTATCTTTGGTAGTGACCGAGCTTTTTCGACTTGTAAATAAGTTTGACACGGAGTTTTCAAAAGCGAAGAGAAAGAGAAATCTAGTCGATTTTTCCGATCTGGAGCATTTTACGGTTTCGATTCTCTGCGAAGAATATCATTTTGAGACTAAAACGGCCAAACCTTCGGACGCGGCCACTTCTGTTGCCTCACAGTTCGCCGAAATCCTCGTTGACGAGTATCAGGATACAAACGAGGTGCAGGATTTAATTTTTAACCTGGTATCAAAAAGTTCGAAAAATTTGTTTATGGTCGGTGACGTCAAACAGAGTATTTACCGTTTTAGGCTTGCTGACCCATCAATCTTTCTTCAAAAATATAACGCGTGGCCGGACGTGTCGGATGAGGCGGACAAAAATGGAGCACGAGTTATTCTTTCAAAAAACTTCCGCTCACGAAAAAGTGTTCTGGACGCAGTCAATTTCCTGTTTTGCGCCCTGCTAAAAGGCGGATTTGGCGAACTTATCTACTCAGACAAAGAAAAGCATTGACTATGATAAAGATGGCGACAAATGCTATCAGACGGAGCTTTTGCTCCTGGATCGAAAGGCATCGGAAGACACTGACGGTCAGGAAGAGACGGAGAAGGCCGAAGAAGAAGCGGCTCTTGTCGCCATGCGGATCGAAGAGATGCTGAAAACGCGGTTTTTAGTAACCGACAGCGAAACAAAAGAAATGCGGCCGGTTAAACCGTCTGATATCGTAATCTTACTTCGATCGGTAACGAACAAGGCAAAGTATTTTAAGAATGCACTGGCTGCAAAGGGCATTGCAGCATCCTCCAATACTGAGGGTGGCTT
>JANZZB010000066.1:0-7808 GCA_026419635.1 Clostridiales bacterium
GCAGCTACAGTTGAAAGTGCCGATACCGTTTTAACTTCAGTTGTAGGTATGGTCGGGTTATTACCGACTCTCGCCGCAATTGATGCAGGTAAAAACATTGCCCTTGCCAATAAGGAATCCCTTGTTTGTGCTGGGGAGATTGTTATGAATCGGGCAAAAAATAGAAATGTACGGATCTTGCCTGTTGACTCCGAGCATTCTGCACTTTTGCAGTGCATAAACGGAGAAAAAAAACAATATATTAAAAAGATGATTTTAACAGCTTCCGGCGGTCCTTTTTTTGGAAAAACTGCAGAGGAGCTCAAATCGGTAAAGCCGGAGGACGCTCTTAAACACCCAAACTGGAATATGGGCAAAAAAATTACAATCGATTCCGCAACATTAATGAATAAAGGTATCGAATTTATTGAAGCAATGTGGCTTTATGATCTTAAACCGTCACAGATTTCAATCGTTGTGCATCGGCAGAGTATTGTGCATTCCTATGTGGAATTCACTGATCATTCTATTATTGCGCAAATGTCAGTGCCTGATATGAGACTGCCCATTGAATATGCTTTTACCTGGCCTGACCGTGATGGCGCCATCATACCCGAATTGGATCTTGCCAAAATCGGTACGCTCACATTTTTTGAGCCTGATTACGATACTTTTCGGTGTTTACCTATTGCAATCGGAGCTGCAAAGCGCGGCGGAAATTCCTGTGCAGTACTAAACGGTGCGAATGAAGCAGCTGTAAATTTATTTTTAAATCATAAAATCGGATTTAACGATATTGCAGATGCTGTGGAGAGAGCATTGAGCAATGTTACATATCTAAGCTCTCCGTCTCTTGAAGACTTGCTTTTAAGTGATAAACAGGCGAGAGCAGAGGTAGCAAAAATGTTTCCTTAATTGGAGGTGTTTTGTATTTTTACAGTAATCATAGCGATCATAGTATTCGGCTTAATTCTGATTGTACATGAATTTGGACATTTTATTACAGCAAAAATGTCCGGAGTTTTGGTTCATGAGTTTGCAATTGGATTTGGACCACAACTTATAAAGTACAAAAAAGGGGAAACGGTATACGCACTTAGACTGATACCGCTTGGGGGAGCAGTCTATTTAGAGAGCATTGATGAAAGCGACGACAAAAATCCGCGGGCATTTAACAATGTATCTCTCTGGCGCCGCATTGTAATTGCTTCTGCAGGCGCGATTATGAACTTTTTATTCGGTTTGATCATTCTTGCCGTTCTCATGTTTCCGTCAAAAAGCATCCCAATGCCTATCATTTCCGGTTTTATGCCTGGATTTACCTTATCAGGCCAAAACGGATTTCATGTAGGCGATAAAATTACCTCAATAAACGGATATCATATTCTTGTATACGGAGATGTTAACTTTGCACTCTCAAGAGGAGAAGGCAAATTATACGATGTAACTGTACTTCGTAACGACAAGAAAATAAAACTAAACGGTCTTCCGCTTAAAAAGACTGAATATACTGTAAACGGCCAAAAAGGCATGTATTACGGGTTTAACTTTTTAATAAAAGATCCGACATTTACCGAAAAGATAGCATATATTTGGGGCAATGCAATTGATTTTGCCCGACTAGCCTGGTATGGACTGTCTCAGCTTTTAACAGGCGGGGTATCCCTTAACGAAATGTCGGGGCCGGTCGGAATTTCGGCAGCGATCAGCCAAACGGCAAAGCGTTCCCTTGTGGATATGTGGTATTTAGTTGCATTTATTTCTATTAACTTAGCTTTTATGAATATACTTCCTTTACCTGCACTTGACGGAGGACGACTGTTCTTTCTTTTCATTGAACTTTTCAGAGGGAAACCGGTTAATCCAAAATACGAAAACTATGTTCACGCGGCAGGTTTTTGCATGTTTTTGCTTTTGTTCTTTTACGTTACCTACAACGATGTAGTGCGACAATTTTTCAGTAAATGATGTGAAAATTCATTATGGCTGATTTTTTAATGAAAACCAAAAAAACAAAACAGATTTTGGTCGGCGGCGTCGCTATTGGAGGCGGCGCCGATATTGTCATACAATCCATGACAAATACCGATACACACGACGTAAAAAAAACGATTGAACAAATGCATAGGCTTTATGAAGCCGGCTGCCAAATTGTTCGTGTCGCAATTCCCGACATAGATGCTGCCCGTGCTTTATACGAAATCAAAAAAGAAGCTCTAATACCGGTAGTCGCGGATATTCATTTTGATTATAAACTTGCGATTGAAGCAATAGCGTCCGGGGTAGATAAAATCCGGATTAATCCGGGAAACATCGGGTCGGAAGATCGTGTAAAGGCAGTTGTACAAGCTTGCAGGACTCATAAAATTCCGATTCGCATCGGCGTGAATTCCGGTTCGCTCCAAAAAGAAATTCTTGAGAAATACGGAGCACCAACAGCGGAGGCCCTTGTTGAAAGTGCAAATATGCATATTGAGCTGCTCAAACGATATGACTTTGACGATGTTTGTGTATCCATTAAATCTTCAAATGTATCCATTACAATGAAAGCAAATATTTTATTTTCTGAGCAGTATGGGTATCCGCTTCATCTTGGCGTTACAGAAGCAGGTACGCAATATATGGGAACCGTGAAATCGGCCGCCGGAATCGGTGGTCTTTTGGCTCTTGGAATAGGTGACACCATTCGGGTATCTCTGACGGATGATCCCGTTTCCGAAATTTATGCAGCGCAATCCATATTAAAAGCGGTCGGACTTAATAAAAGCGGTGTTACTGTGGTATCCTGTCCGACATGCGGAAGAACGCAAATTCCATTGATTGAAATTGCGAATGAGGTGGAAAAAAGGCTGGCATCCTGTAATAAAAAACTTAAAGTGGCTGTTATGGGCTGCGTTGTAAACGGTCCGGGGGAAGCCCGTGAAGCGGACATCGGAATTGCGGGAGGCATTGGCGAGGGTCTCATTTTTGTCAAAGGGAAGATATTAAAAAAAGTTCCTCAGGAACTTCTTGTTACAGAACTTTTAAAGGAAATTGATAAACTTAGCGAGGGAGAGGCAGAATGACGGAAAACTCAGTTTTCAGAATTTTTTCAAGGTTATCACCGGAAACAGTACGACTTTTGCCTTCTGACACAATGGTTTCAGCATTGAAAATTGACCGAAATAGTCTGGCCACTGAAATCTGCTTAAAAAGCAGTAATAAAATAACAGAAGAACATATCCCTTCTCTTGTTTCCGAGATAAAGAAAGAATATGGTTTTACCGATGTAAATATAAAAACATTATTCATAGAAATAAAACAGGAAAAATTTACGGAAAACATAAGAAAAGATTTGGAACCGATCGGCAGAAGCCGGGTAGCACCGGAAAAAGAAAAAAGAACCGGGCGCAGCGAACATTATGCAAAACCAAAAAAAGCGGATATTCCTGATGAAAATATTATTTTCGGAAAACTTTATCAGGACGAACCTGTATCAATGGAAACAGTCAGCCTGGAAAGCGGAAAAATTAGCATTCGCGGTGACGTGTTCAGCATAACTTTTCATGAGTTACAAAACAGGGATGCAACCGTTTTTTCATTTGATTTAACTGATTACACTTCGTCTGTGCGCGTTGTCAAAGTCTTGGATCGGGATAAAGCAGCGGAAGTTCAGAATAAGCTGTCTGTTGGAGATCATATTCTCGTTCAGGGAAACGTCGCTTTTTCTAATTTTGAAAAGGACATTATTCTGGCTCCGACCGGAATTGCCCGTGCAAAAAAGAACGTACGAAAGGATCTTGCGGAGAAAAAGCGCGTAGAACTTCATTTACATACTAATATGTCCTCTATGGATGGAATGAGCAATGCCTCGTCACTCGTAAAACGTGCCGCAGAATGGGGTCATAGTGCCGTTGCGATCACAGATCACGGCGTTGTTCAGGCTTTTCCTGATGCAATGCTCGCAGCAAAAGCGTCCGGTATAAAAATCATTTACGGTTTGGAAGCCTATTATGTTAACAATTCCGAAAACGTATCGGTCGTAAAAGGGGATTGCAGCGCATCACTGGATGATGAATTTATTGTATTTGACCTTGAAACAACCGGATTTAATGCAAAGACGGAAAAAATAATTGAAATCGCAGCCGCCACTATTAAGAATAATACAATTATATCGAGATTTCAGAGATATGTTAATCCCAACAAACCAATACCGGCAGAGATTACTAAGCTGACCGGCATCGAAGATTCAACAGTCCGCAGTGCGAAAACGATAGAAGAAATTCTGCCGGAATTCCTTGAATTTATTGGGGATCGGCCATTGGTCGCACATAATGCTCAGTTTGATATTTCTTTTTTAACGGAATCCTGCAAATATTGCTCCATGCCTCGGGCTTTCGTTTCTATAGACACGTTGGAACTTTCGCGGATTCTTTTACCGGATTTGGATCGCCATAAATTAAATATCGTAGCCCAAGAGTTGAATTTAGGTAAATTTGATCATCATCGTGCAAGTGCGGATACAGAAATTTTAATAGGCATTTTTCAGAATTTTTTGGGACGGCTGAAAAATGATTATAATATTGAAAAGGTTGACCAAATCAATGAAGTTCTCAGTGCTTCTCATGGAAAAACACGTTCAATAAAAGGACTGCCTTCTCACCATTTAATCGTACTCGTAAAAGACGAAACAGGTTTAAAAAATCTATATCGTCTTGTATCGGAAGCGCATCTTAAATATTTTAAAAAACATCCTCAAATTCCACGTGATTCGCTCGTAAAATACCGCGAAGGGCTGATACTCGGCTCCGCCTGTGAAAGCGGAGAGTTGTTTTCGGCGATTGTTGACAATAAGCCGTTCGAGGAACTTTTAAAAATGGCATCATTTTACGATTATCTGGAGATCCAGCCGATTGCCAACAATCGCTTTATGCTGCATAACGGTACGGTAGAGAATGAAGAAGCATTGCGCGACTTTAACAGAACGGTTGTTAAACTTGGAGAAACGCTCGGTATTCCGGTCGTGGCAACGGGAGATGTACATTTTTTAGAGCCACAGGACGAAGTCTACCGAAGAGTCATATTGGCGGGTCTCGGCTTTGCAGACGCTGACCGCCAGGCACCACTTCATTTTAAAACAACAGACGAGATGCTTAAGGAATTTTCCTATCTTGGAGAGAAAAAAGCATTTGAAGTAGTTGTTGAGAATCCAAATAACATTGCTGATCTCTGTTCCGATATTAAACCTGTGCCCTCCGGAACGTACCCCCCTGAACTTGAAAATTCTCAAGAAGAACTTGAGAATCTCGTATGGGGTAAAGCCAATGAGCTTTACGGAGAAAATCTTCCTGAAATCGTAAAAAGCAGAATTGATACAGAGCTTTCTTCCATTATCAAACACGGTTTTGACGTCATGTATATGATTGCACAAAAGCTTGTATCAAAATCAATTTCCGAGGGTTATCTGGTCGGATCGCGTGGTTCGGTTGGATCGTCTGTAGTAGCCTTTTTTTCTGGTATTACGGAAGTAAATGCGCTTGCGCCGCATTACAGATGTGAAAAATGCAAATTTTCCGAGTTTTTTGAAAACTCTGTATATCAATGCGGAGCGGATATGCCGGACAAAGCTTGTCCTAAATGCGGACAACCATTGAAGAAAGACGGGTTTAGTATACCGTTTGCAACGTTTTTAGGGTTTGACGGAGATAAAGCTCCCGATATTGACTTAAATTTTTCCGGAGAATATCAGTCAAAAGCACATAAACATACAGTGGAACTGTTTGGTGAAGAGCACGTATTCCGTGCAGGTACAATTGGAACGCTTGCGGAACGTACCGCATTCGGATTCGTAAAAAAGTATACAGAAGAGCGGAATATGCAACTTGGAAAAGCGGAAGAAAACCGCTTGGTTAACGGGTGTACGGGCGTAAAACGCACTACAGGCCAGCACCCCGGCGGATTAATGATCGTTCCGAAAAACAAGTCCATATATGATTTCTGTCCGGTACAGCATCCGGCCGATGACCAAAACACGGACATCATTACGACGCATTTTGATTACCATTCCATCCACGATAATCTATTAAAACTTGATCTGCTCGGGCACGATGACCCGACTATGATACGTACATTGGAAGTTTTGACAGGCGAGAACGCCCGAACTATTCCGTTGGACGAGCCTCGCGTTATGAAGATCTTTACTGATATTCGCGCTCTTGATATTGAACCGGATGAACTCCTCGGTCAAATTGGTACCGTTGCAATACCGGAATACGGTACAAAATTTGTCCGAGAGATGCTTTCAACAACGAAGCCGACAACATTCGATGAGCTTGTTCGAATATCCGGTTTATCGCACGGAACCGACGTGTGGATAGGCAATGCACAACTGTTGATCCAAAACGGGACGGCAACATTGAAAGACGTTATCTGTGCCCGTGACGATATCATGAATTTTCTGATTTCAAAAGGAATTGACCCCAAACTGTCTTTTAAGATCATGGAAGATGTTCGAAAAGGAAAGGTTGCGGCCGGAAAATGTAAAGACTGGGATAAAATCAAGGAAGATCTTATTGCAAACGGCGTACCTTCCTGGTATGTGGACTCCTGCGAAAAAATCAAGTATATGTTCCCGAAGGCGCACGCTGTTGCCTACGTTATGATGGCATTTCGTATTGCCTGGTTTAAGGTTTATCGTCCGATCGCTTTTTACAGCGCGTATTTTACGATTCGTGCCGGAGCCTTTGATTCCTTGATCATGACCCGTGGTGATGAGTTTGTCTGCGCGAAATACAAAGAATTAAGCGCAAAACCTACACTATCGGCTCTTGAAAAAGAAATGCAGTCAACACTAGAAGTCTGCCATGAATTCTATAAACGCGGGTTTTCTTTTACTTCTGTGGACATCTATAAGTCAGACACAATTAATTTTTTGATATCCGGAAACACATTGATTCCTCCGCTTACATCCTTGCAGGGTGTTGGAGAGCAAGCAGCAAACGGAATTGTGTCTGAACGGCAAAAAGAACCGTTCTTATCGATTGAGGAGCTCTCACTTCGGTGTTCAAAAGCCTCTAAAACTGTTGTAGAAACGCTTCAGAAAAGCGGCGCTCTCGATTGCCTTCCCGAAAGCACACAGGTTTCATTATTTTAATGATTGACAGTTTCATTTTATTATGCTATTATTTTACCATGATAAAGTGATAAAGAGGTTCTAATATGAAAAAATATTCTGTAAGCACACCGGAGGGAACACGGGATAAACTGTTTTCCGAATGCAGTTTGCGGCGTGAACTTACAAATCGTTTAAAGGCTTTGTTTTCCCGCAGGGGTTATCAGGAAGTCATCACACCTTCTGTCGAATATTATGACGTGTTTTTGGATTCAGGAACACCGCTTGAACCCGAATCTATGCTAAAGTTGATCGACCGCGCCGGCAGAATTTTAGTAATGCGGCCCGATGTTACAACACCGATTGCCCGTATCGCCGCAACAAAGCTTGCATCGGTAGAGGCCCCTTACCGGCTTTGCTATGTGCAGAATGTTTTTCGTTCCGATATCGAACATACCGGCCGAAACATGGAAACGTTGCAGGCCGGAGTCGAGCTCTTAGGTGCATCCGGTATTCGGCCGGATGTTGAAATGATTGCAATGGCAGTTGAGAGCTTAAATATGTTTTCGCTTAAAGATTACAGGCTGGAAATCGGCCATGCCGGATTTTTTAAGGCAATTACAGCAGCTCTCGGTGCTTCCGATGATAAAATTGAGGAAATGCGGCGACTGGTTGAGGAAAAGAATTTTGCTGCACTAAATGATGTCTTAAAAGAATATGGCAAAAACCCGTATAGTAC
>JANZZB010000066.1:7818-8069 GCA_026419635.1 Clostridiales bacterium
CGCAGCTTTTTGGCGGGGTTGAAGTTCTTGATGAGGCTTTGTCGTTGATCGGAGATGATGCCGCTGTCGAGGCAATATCCTACCTTAGGGGGATTTATTCCGAACTGGAAGCCGCGGGACTTTCCGGACGGATCATGATCGACTTGGGACTAGTCAATCAGATTAATTATTACACTGGCGTCATTTTCCGCGGATATGCAACCGGTGCCGGCAGCGCTGTTTTAAGCGGAGGCCGCTATGATCAGTTGGCC
>JANZZB010000067.1 GCA_026419635.1 Clostridiales bacterium
CATGTGTTCAGTATTAAAGAATATATGATATATATGAAATTCAGTTTGTTTTGAGTGTAAGGTTGTGATCAAAGATGGAGAAAAAGCTTATTGCACCTTGTGGGATGAATTGCGGGCTTTGCGTTAGCTATCTTTCAATGAAAAACGATTTAAACAAGCAGGGTTTTCAAAAAAAATACTGTGAGGGCTGTCTGCCTCGTGGTAAAAACTGTCTTCATATGGGCGACCATTGTGAGCTCCTTAAAAATGGTCTCGTTCGATTTTGTTACGAGTGTCAGGACTTTCCTTGTAAACACCTCAAAGCCCTTGATAAACGTTACCGCACAAAATACCATATGAGTATGATAGAAAACTTAAGAGATATAGAAAAGCATGGCATAGAAAATTTTCTTAAAAAAGAAGAAGAGAAGTGGACTTGTCCCGATTGCGGTAACATGGTATGTTGTCATAACGGCCTTTGTCTAAACTGTAAAATTGATAAACTGCGACAAAATAAAAAATACCGCTGGGGTGAGGAGTAATTAGTATCAATTTTTAGATTATACTTATTGGCCCAGCATATTATGAAGATAAAAAGGGCTGTGGCAATTTTTCGTTTTGCTACAACCTCTTTTATTTTTGGTGTTCATTAAGTTCCTTCTTCGTCAATAATCTTGTAATTCAGTGTATATTTTATATTCTTTCCTTCCGTATAGCAAGAGCAAATAGACTGCATGGGAATTGGTGCGCCGAGAAGAGGAGCGTCTTTGGTTATTAGGGCTAACAATCCTTTATTAATCTTATAGCAAATGCCGGGTTGAATTACTGAGTTATTATATTTTGGGCTGATACAAAGGTGCATTTATGACTTATTAACGCAACAGGGGTTATGAACAAAAATTCAAGTAAAATCCGTTTAACTTATAAACAATGAATAAACGAGACCCTAATCGGGCCTCGTTCTTGTTTTTATGAATAATTCTGATTGTTTAAAACAGAATATTATTTAATAATAGGGAGGGGTTAGTGCATTGAAAAGTATTTTTATTACGGCCTTTATACTGTTTTTCATTGCCGAAGTTCTGATCATAATAAATTTGTACAGCAAAAAGAAAAAAGTAGGTTCGAAATCTTCTGTTATTAGCGTTATTCTATTTTTAGCTCTTTTATTTTTCAGAACCATTTTAACGTTGAATATTCCTTATTATGTTTTGCTTTTTTCGTTAATTGCCATATTCCTTGATTCTTTTTTCGGGTATTATCTTGAATTATATTATAGTTCTACCAAGTTTGACCGCTTTGTGCACGCATATAGTATGTTCTCATATGCACTTTTGCTTTTTTTCCTTTTAACTAATTTTATTGAAATCGGCGGTTCTAAATTGTTTCAGGCATTATTTATCATGTTTTTGGGTATTTCCTATGGTGTGTTTTTCGAAATCATTGAGTTTAGAAGCGATTCAAAGAATAACACAAAGATGCAAAGAGGGTTAAAAGATACGAATTATGATATGATTTTCAACATTATAGGTTCCATCGTGGCAGCCGTTTTTGCGTATATTATAATTTTATAAAGAAGATTAATAAAGTCCGATTTGCGAATCATATTTGATTCGAGATTATTGTGAAAATGGCAAAGTTTTTGGGGTAAATACCTGTTAAGCTATTCTCCCTGATACAATCGCCCGCAATTTTTATAAATCCGTCGGGCAGATCAAAGAATTCATTGTTTTTCCCCGCATTTACCGCACAAACCAGCTGTTGGTCCTGTGTGTATCTTTCAAAAACGATAAGATCCCCATGCACTGCAAGAGCTCTGAAATCGCCAGAACGCAAAGCGGGGCATGTGTTTCGTATGGAGCCAAGCTTTTGGTAAAAGTCAATGAGGGCAGTATCCTCTTTTCCCCAACAGTAGCATCCCCGGTTAAACGGATCCTCGTAGCCCTCCAATCCTGCCTCATCGCCGTAATAGATACTCGGAACCCCCGGTAAACAAAATTGAAGTACGGCAGCAAGTCGCAAAAGGCAAATAGCTTCCTCTCTCTGTGAGCGGGTGAGATGATGCTCCGCTTTCCATGCCCGGTCATGACCGTCACCTTTGTCTCCCTTAAGTTCCGTAAGAATACGCAGTGTATCGTGTGTGCCCAGCAGATTCATCAGCACATCGATGCATGGCCTCGGATAATGCTCGAGAATTGTCATGACTACTGTATATAAAGCCTGCGCGCCTGATCCCTTTAGAAAAGCGACGATTGCGTTCCGGAACGGATAATTCATTACACTGTCCAGCTCAACTCCATTAAGGTAGGACTTTCGCTCGCCGTAACTGATTTTACAGGAGGCATCCTCCCAGACTTCCCCGATAATAATTGCTTCTTTATTTAAATTTTTGACTGTTTCCCTAAGCTTTCGAATAAATTCGCTGGGCAATTCGTCGGCAACATCAAGCCTGAAGCCGGATGCTCCAGCTTTTATCCAATGCTCCAACACTCCGTCCGGGCCGGTAATAAAAGCAAGATAGGACTCGTTTGTTTCATTTACTTCCGGGAGTGTCTCGTAGCCCCACCAACAGCGGTAATCGTCGGGCCATTTCTTAAAATCATACCAGCTATAATATGGTGATGCTTTCGATTGGTATGCACCATCTTCATCACGATAACGCCCCTGTCTGTTAAAATAGCGGCTATCATCTCCTGTATGGCTGAAAACACCGTCAAGGATTACGCGAATTCCCAAACCGCCTGCCTTACTGCAAAGGTCTTTAAAATCTTTCTCGGTGCCGAGCAACGGGTCAATTTTCAAATAATCCGCCGTATTGTAACGGTGGTTTGTATGAGCCTCAAAAATGGGATTAAGATAAATAGCTGTAATGCCAAGAGATTTGAGATAAGAGAGTTTAGAGGTGATCCCCCTTAGATTACCACCGAAATAGGTGTTGCTCAGATTATTTCCTTCCTTATCCCCTCGATGCTCCGGGATTCCGCCCCAGTCTTCCCGAAGAAAACGTCCTTCCGGAATTTCCTGTAACGTTCTGCCCTCTCTAGCAAACCGATCGGGCATAATCTGATAAATCAAGCCACCCTTTAGCCAATCCGGCGTTTGAAAAGCGGAATGATAAACCGTAAGTTGCCAGGACTTGGTGGCATGTTCCGTGATATCGCCACGTCCTCCTTCAACGAGCGAGACATATTGGCGACCATTGGGCGTGTCGAGCTCAAAATCATACCAGTAAAGGCCGGGTTTAGAAAGCGCATATGCACAGTAAAAAAGATCGTTCTCCTCATCGACGTCCAGGCGCTGCATATCCACAACCAGCGGCGATTTCCCGTCCGGAATCATACGAAGCCGCGCAGATGAAACTAAAAATGCTTTAGAGGGACGTATCCAAAAATGAATGGGGCAGTCCTGTGTTATTGCCCCAAACGGCCGTTTATATTGCTCATCCCATGAATCAAATGCCAGCAAAAAGATGCCCCCTGTTATAGCTATTTCCGCTTACCAACGTTTGATATTCCAGATACGCTGCGCGTATTCGGTCAGCGCCCGATCGGCAGAAAATATGCCGGCCGAAGCAATATTGCAAAGCGACATCCTGTTCCAGACGATAGGGTCCGAATAGCGTTTTAAACTTTCTTCACGAATGCGGCAGTAATCAGGGAAGTCCTTAAGCACCATATAAGGGTCGCCGGGTCTGTTGGGTCCGCCGATGAGAGAATCTGCAATTTCAGGGAACTGCACGCCGCCAACACCCGTGCGCAGTTTATCGATCACCATACGTATTGCCGGATTATTTTGATAGATATTGGTTGAGCTGTAACCAGACGACTTCATCTTTTCCACTTCGGTTGCCTCTAGACCGAAAATAAGAATGTTCTCATTGCCTGCAGCCTGCATCATTTCGATATTTGCGCCGTCAAGCGTGCCGATTGTTACCGCGCCGTTAATCATCAGCTTCATATTGCCGGTTCCGGAAGCTTCTGTCCCGGCCAATGAGATCTGTTCACTGATCTCCGCCGCCGGCATTAGAAGTTCAGCGAGCGAAACACGGTAGTCTTCCAGAAAAACAACCCTTAGTTTTTCGCGGGCCGCTTTGTCTTCATCAATTTCTTTCGCTACACTGCAAATAAGCCGAATGATCTGTTTGGCCATCGTATATCCGGGTGCCGCCTTGGCGCCGAAAAGGAAGGCCCGGGGCTGCATGTCAAGCTGAGGATTTTCCTTAAGCGTTAGGTATAAATACAATACATGCAGGATATTCAGTGTTTGCCGTTTGTATTCGTGCAGGCGTTTGACCTGAACGTCGAAGAGAAAGGTCGGATCAAGAAGGATGCCAGCCGTTTTGTTTAGATGTTCTGTAAACTGCTCCTTGTTGGCTTTTTTAATCTTGGCAAGCCCCAGAAGTACGCTATTGTCATTCATATAAGACTTGAGCTCATTAAGCTTCATGGCATTCGTCTGAAACGCGGGGCCGATCAGTTCGGTGATAAAGCTGCAGAGTTTTGGATTGGCCTGACAGATCCACCGTCGGTGAGCAATGCCATTGGTCACGTTGGAAAACTTTTTTGGAAAAACTTTTGCATAATCTGCAAATAGCTGATTGCGGATAATTTGAGAATGAATATTCGATACGCCGTTAATCGAGAAACAAGTTGCCACACAGAGGTTCGACATATGAATATATCCATATGAAACGATGGCCATCTGTGCTATACGATCCCACCCGCCCGGGAAAATTTCAAAAAGCTTTTTACATAGCCGATCGTTTATTTCTTTGACAATTTCATATATACGGGGAAGCATGATCTTAAAAATACTTTCCGGCCAAACCTCCAGAGCTTCTTTCATCACCGTATGATTCGTGTAGGCGACTGTTTTCTCCACAACTTCCCATGCTTTTTCCCACTCGTATCCGCAGTCGTCAAGCATGATACGCATCAGTTCCGGGATTACCAGTGCAGGATGAGTCTCGTTAATGTGGATCACGACCTGATCGGGAAGATTATTAAGCGAGTCAAATTGGGAAAGATGCTTTATTGCAATATCCTGGATCGAAGCGGAAACCAGAAAATATTGCTGCCGTAGCCGCAGACTTTTGCCTTCAATATTATTATCTGAAGGATATAGCACTTTGCTGATCATTTCAGACATGGCGCTTTCCTCCATAGCCTGCATATACTCCCCACGATTAAATAAAGCGACGTCAAACACCGGACTTTGAGCACTCCACAACCGGAGCAGACTTACGCTTGCATTGCGATAGCCTGATATCATGATATCGTATGGAACGGCTATAACGGTATGACCACCATTCTGGATTACTTGCAGCCTTCCGTCGACCCATTTCTCCTCGAGCGTCCCCTCAAAATGAACCTTAACGGATTCGTCAATCCGCTGGACGAGCCAAACATCACCACCCTGTAGCCAATTATCTGGGAGCTCCGTTTGCCAACCATCTACGATTTTTTGCCGGAAGAGCCCATAATCATAGCGAATGGAATAACCGGTGACAGGATAACCGAGACTGGCCGCCGAGTCTAAAAAACATGACGCCAGCCTTCCGAGCCCGCCGTTTCCAAGCCCTGCGTCCGGCTCAAGCTTATACAGGTCCTGAAGTTCCACATTGAATTCCCGAAGTGCCTTCTGACATTCATCTGTGATTTCAAGGTTGTAAAGATTGTTTTTTAACGATCGTCCCAATAAAAATTCCATACAGAGATAATACGCCTTTTTACCGTGATTTTTCGCAACCCTTTCGGCAAAAGCCATTCTTTGATCGCTCATGATATCCTGAATCATCATGGAAACCGCACGGTAAAACTGCTCAAGCGTGGCGGTATCCGGTGCCACGCCAAAATGACTTTCCAATTTCATCTTTATCTGCTGTTTAATCTGTGATTTTCTATAAGACATGACGACCCCCTGTTTTATTCATGATGTCGGAACTTTAAACCAGTAGCGATTTGTATAGCTTCTGATAGGACTTTGCGGATTTCTTCCAACTGAAATCGGTCGTCATCCCACACTTCATAACCGCCTCCCAGGCATTTCTATCCCGGAACATTGTTTCGGCACGAACAAGTGCATTCGTCATGTCGTCCGCATTGAAGGTCTGAAAAGCAAAGCCGTTTCCGTTCTTATTACTGCAATCCCTTACACTGTCTTTCAGCCCGCCGGTTTCATGCACAATCGGGAGGGTTCCATACCGCATCGCAACCATTTGAGACAGCCCGCACGGTTCCGATTTCGACGGCATTAAAAACGCGTCGGCTCCAGCATAGATTTTATGGGCCAAATCATTCATAAATCCTATCCTTACGGCCAGCCTTCCGGGAAACTTCTTTGCAAGCTCAGTGAAGTAATTCTCATACATCCAGTCGCCCTTGCCAAGCAGAATAAACTGGACATGATGCGAAAGGATATTTTGGATTGCATAACGCACAAGATCGATTCCCTTTGCCTCTACAAGCCGGCTGACCATGGCGATAATAAAGCATTGATTGTCTTCTGGCAATCCGAGCATTTTCTGCAGGCTATGCCGGTTCTCAATTTTTCCCGTAAGATCTTCCGAGTCATAATTCTGAAAAATATTCTGATCTGTTTTGGGGTTGTAAGCGGCGGTGTCGATTCCGTTCAAAATTCCTGAAAGCCGCCCGGAAATGTCATTGAATATAGGGTCCAACCCATTTGCAAAATAGGGTTCTTTCAACTCCTGAGCATAGGTCGGGCTGACCGCCGTTACGGCATCTGCCATAACCAGACCGGCCTTCATAAAATTCAAATCACCTTTATACTCGAATATCCCATAGCTTTCCTCCGGAATCCCGAGAATGTCTTTGCACAGTTCTGTGGGGGGGGGGCCCTGATACTGAATATTATGAACCGTGAGCACACATTTTATATTCCGATATCCCTCGCGGCAGGCATAAAGGACCTTTAAAATGGCTGGAATCAACGCAGTATGCCAGTCGTTGGCATGTATGATATCCGGCATATAATTGATATAGTTCAGCATTTCAAGCACAGCACACGAAAAAAACGCAAAGCGCTCTGCGTCGTCGTAATGACCGTAAAGCCCTTTTCTTTTAAAGTAATATTCGTTGTCAAGAAAGTAGTAGGTGACCCCGTTTAAGACAGTTTCAAAAACGCCGCAATACTGATTTCTCCATGCCACGGGAACCTGAAAATTCGTAACAAAATGCATATCTTTTCGCAGTTCAAACGGTACATCTTCGTAAAGTGGGAGAACCACCCGGCAGTCCATATTCAGCGTTTTCATCGCCTGAGGCAGGGAACCTATTACGTCCCCGAGTCCCCCTGTGGTCGCAAATGGAACCGCCTCACTTGCTGCAAATAAGATCTCCATATAGACTTCGGCTCCTTTCATATACTAGACAATCAACGGTCAGATGATACTTGACTTTTTGATATAAATCGGATGTGTTAAAAAACCAATTAATGTTCGGTTATCATTGATATAAACGTCCTTGTCAACGATTACGCAATCAAGTTTCACATTTTTACCAATACGGGCGCCTTGCATGATGATTGAGTTGTTAATATGAGAACATGCGCCGATTCGAACATCCCTAAAAATAACTGAATGATCTACAATTCCATCAATAATGCAGCCATCCGCAACGCAGGAATCACTTACCTGGGCTTTTTCACCGTATTTTGCTGGCACCTCATCTCGAACCTTTGTAAAAACGTGTCCATGCCGATAAAAGAGCTCTTCACGTACGTCAAGATCAAGAATATCCATACTGATTCTGTAATAATCGCGCATGGAACCGATCTGACCCGCATAGCCTTTGAATTCCCAACCGTAGATCCGATACCCAAGGTGAACTCCCTGCTGGATGATGTCTCGCTCCCAACTGACGAGTCCTCTGG
>JANZZB010000068.1 GCA_026419635.1 Clostridiales bacterium
GTTACATAAGCTGCTGAGAGTGTTTCTTTTATTTCATTTGCAAGCTTTGTAACTTCCTCATGCTGTTCTTTTGTCATGTTTAAGACTTTTTTATTGGAGCGGTTTACCGCATCTTCACCATATTTATTCCTTATTTCTGTACCGTATTTCCCTTCGTTATCTTCAATCATTTTCCTCTTAAATCCCTCAAATTTTTCTTGGTCCGTCATAGGAATACCCCTTTCTATGGACTCTATTGTTGTTTCTACGTTTTTGATTAATAAATCCAATCGGTTTCTTTTTTCAAGAAGTGTTTTGTGATGTTCCAGCAATGCTTTTTGCTTATCGAATGTAGGCTTGGTTATAATCTCTTTAATTTCCTCCAGACTTAATCCGAGTTCACGGTAAAAAAGGATTTGCTGAAGCTGGTCCACCTCATTTCTCCCGTAAATCCGATATCCGGACGAGTTTGTTTTACGAGGTTTGAGTATTCCGATTTCATCATAATAGCGAAGGGTTCTTGTGCTTATACCTGCGAGCCTGCCAAGCTTATTGACGGTATATTCCATAACATCACCTCTTGATATTTTGAATATATACCTTTACGTAACGTTAATGTCAACAATTATTTTTAATAAATATCTTCCTTTTATAGAAGTATTTTGTATTTTCTTAAAGAATGCATTGGGCCACTGCAGCGTTATAACCGTAAAATAAAAGCTCTTGAAACATGACGTTTCAAGAGCTTTTATTGGGGGGAGTGGTTGGAAATGAATATGAGTTAATCTCTGCAATCTTCTATAGTGGAATCGATCTTTACTTTTTCAAAAAATTCAGACAAATCCGTTTTCATGGAGCTTAAAACATTTACGATATCATATATACTCCTGCTGATATGATCAATGCCAAGCTGCGAAACTTGCTTATGTTCAAAGACTTTCATGTTTGTAGTCATAATTAAATTTCTTTTTGAAATCTTAAGCATATTGCTCTCTTTTTTTAGCTGTTCAATTTCTGAATTCATTTTATCAATCTGCTTTGTGGTTTTGCTCAGCTCATTAGATAAAACAAGATTTTGAGTATCTAAATTGTTTTTAGCGTCCATCAAGTTAAGTAATTCATCAGAAAGCTCTTTATTGCATTCATTTAATTCATTGATTTCGTTATTGATTGTTTCACTTTGCCCGTCATTTTCGATTTGCTGCTGTAAACTGCGTATCATCGAACGAAGTTCTTCATTTTCTTTTACATAGGGTTTCAAAGCTTCTTTTTCGTGTTCATCTAAGGCTTGAAGCTGTTTTTTAAGCATTTTGATTTCCTCTGCTTGTTCTTCTATTTGCTGAGTAAGTTTGTCCCGACCGAGCAGATACATATTAGAAGCTGACGAACATTCTTCTATTTTTTCATTAAATGCTTTTTCGGATAATTGGATTTTTTCCTTTAGATCCCGTATATAATCCAATACCTCTTTGCAGTCAAATCCTCCGAAAGCAATTTTCTTAAAATTGATATCGGGGCATGTTTCTGCTGTATCATTCCGTATTGCCTTGACTTTTTGGTATGTAGATATATTCTCCATAATACCTCCTGAAAAAAATTATTCAAAAGTGATTTTTTTAAACTTTTTAATTTCATGGTTTTTAACAGATCCGCTTCTCAGTTCAAGTACGTTATAACTGTTTTTTATATACGGGCTTACATTACCAGGTGTCATCGATTCTTCAATATGCAAGATTTCACCGGCTTCTGTCAAAAATAATACATCAATGTTAAATCGCATAAAAAAAGTATGCACTTGACGGCAAGGACTGATCAGCAAACCATCTTTTTCTCCGATATTTCTTTTTCCTAAAAGACCTGCTGCTCTTTGGAAAAAACGGTCCGCTAAATTTACTCTGTCAGCGATAACCTGCCCGTTAAATAAGGCTTTATATTTTTTCAAAATGGCACCCTTTCTAGCTGAATGTCTTTATTAACTGAAGGATAGTTGGACCTAAGAGTACGATAAATATTACGGGAAACACAAACAGAATCAGCGGAAGCATCATTTTAATCGGAGCCTTCATTCCTTTTTCTTCAGCAACCTGTTTACGTGTAAGCCGAAGCTGTGAGGACTGTGCCCGCAAAACATTTTTAATCGGGAGCCCCATTTGATCGGCTTGTATTAACGCGCCGATAAAGGTTTTTAATTCAGGAAGACCATTTCGGTCTGCCAGATTTTTTAGAGCGTCTCTTCTCGGGAGTGCCATTTGTATTTCTCGCCCTACAATCATTAGTTCGTCTACGAAGGGGCCCACAAAACGCTCATTAATTTTTAATAAAGCGGCGTCAAAGCCAAGTCCTGCTTCTACACAAACGGTTAAAAGATCCATAATATCCGGCATTTGATTTCGAATGAATGCCTGTCTTTTCTTGATACGTGTTGATAAATAAAAGCTAGGGCCGGATATGGCGATGATGCTGCCGAATAAAAACACAAAAAGTTTTGCGGGGGTGGAAGCATCTATTAAAAAAGCTGCTATAACGGTAATTGTTATTGTTAACAGCATGGCCATTAATTTGGCAGCGGAATATTCCTGTACAGAAATCGTAATCCCTGCTAGCTTTATTTTTTTTTCCAGCTGAGAGGTTTCTTTTGGATTGTTTTTAGGTAATATCCTTAAAAAAGTTTTTATTATTCCGTAAAAAATAGGTGCAAAAAAACGCTCTGTAAACGGGATATCAAGTTCTTCGTCTATTACCGGAGATTTTCCACAAATAGCTTTTAAACGTCTGTTTCTATTGTCCGATTTCCTTCCAATTCCTTCAAATAAAATAACGATGACGGTAAACGATAATGCCATACTAGCGATTATTAATAAAGTCAAATCCGGTTCACCGCCCTAAAATTTAATATTAACAATCTTGTTGACTGCTAAGAAGCCAATAATTTCAAGGCCGCAGGCGATGCTTAATAATATAATTCCAAGCTGGCTTTCAAAAAATGAACGGATATAAGACGGATTTATGAGCATGAGGATTAACAATAAGAATGCCGGCATAAGACCAACGACCATTCCGGAAGTTCTTCCTGTCGCTGTTAAAACCTTAATGCTAGCTTTGATTTTCAGCCGGTCACGAATCGTATCAGAAATTCCGTCGAGAATATCGGATAAATTGCCTCCTACCTGACGTTGTATCAGAACTGCCGCGACAAGCAGCATAAGATCTTTGCTGTTTAGACGTTCAATCATATTTTCAAGAGCTTTTTCCAAAGTGATTCCGAGTTGTACTTCTTTTGCCACTCGCGCAAATTCTTTTGATATAGGTTCCGGCATTTCATTAGCGATACTGTTTACCGATTGCTGGAAAGACAAACCGGATTTCAGGCAGTTGCCCATTATAATAAGCGCATCGCTTAACTGTTGCTCAAATAATGCAAGCCGCTTGGCTTTTAAACGTTTCATAAAAAAATACGGAACAATTACTCCAATAATCATAAAAGCAATGGAAACGATAAGATCGGCACCGATTATGAATGCAATAAGCGCGGGCAAAAAAGCGGATATTAACCAAATAATCATAAACTCTTCCGCTTTTAACTTTATACCGGCAAGAGAGAGTTCTGTATAAAGTCGATTTAATAGATTTTTTTTAAGAGATAGTCGGTTTGTGTTTTTAATATTTTTTTTACGTTCCTTTTGTTTTCGTTCGTTTTTCAATTGTTTTCGAAATAAATTATGAACTCTGATTTTAGCGTAATAAGTTCCTCTGTTAAAATGCAGTATTACGATAAGGGTTAAACTAAATACAAATGCGCTGGAAGCTGCAGCTATAAAAATCGTGTGCATCGAGACTGCTCCTTTTTCCATTACTCACGGAACCAATCATCATTTACATAAATATTATTGTTTTTGATTCGCTCAACGCAGTGAGGTCTGATTCCGGTCGCCTTAAACCGTGTCCTTATTTTATTTGATCCGTCTACGGAACTATCTCTTTCGCAAACAAAGATATCCTGCAAAATAATGATGTCGTTCTCCATTCCAAGAACTTCAGTTATATTTGTAATTTTTCGGCTGCCGTCTCTCATTCTTGACTGTTGAACAATAATGTCGATTGCAGATGAAACCTGTTCCCTTATAGCCCGGACGGGTAAGTCCATACCCGACATAAGAACCATGGTTTCAATCCTTGATAACGTGTCTCTCGGCGTATTTGCATGAGTTGTTGTGAGCGAGCCGTCATGGCCTGTATTCATTGCTTGAAGCATGTCCAATGTCTCTCCGGAACGAACTTCGCCGACAATAATTCGATCTGGGCGCATTCGAAGTGCGTTTCGCACAAGATCTCGAATGGATATTTGGCCTTTTCCCTCCATATTAGCCGTACGACTTTCGAGCGTAATAACATGTTTTTGACGAAGCTGTAGTTCGGCTGCGTCTTCAATCGTAACAATACGTTCGTCTTCCGGGATAAATGTGGATAAAACATTTAACAAAGTTGTTTTTCCGCTGCCGGTGCCACCCGAAACAATAATATTCAGTCTTCCTTTTACACAGGCTTCTAAAAAATTTAGCATTTTAGGGGAGAGAGAGCCAAAACCTAATAAATTCTGTGCTGTAATAGGTTCTTTGGAAAATTTACGTATCGTTATCACCGGACCGACGAGAGAAAGAGGGGGAATGATGATATTTACACGGGAACCATCTTTTAGTCGTGCATCAACCATCGGACTTGCTTCATCTATATGTCTTCCCAAAGGGGAGACAATCCGGTCGATGATGTTCAGTTCATGTTCAAGATCTCGAAACGTTACTTGTGAGAGCTCAATTTTGCCCGATCGCTCCACATAAATAGTGTAAGGGCCGTTTACCATGATCTCGGAAATATTAGGGTCATTCAATAAGTCCTCAAGCGGGCCATAGCCTATAACATCGTTTAGAAGTTCTGATGCAATTTTAGAACGCTCCGTGCGTCCGATATCAAAAGCGACTTCTTCAATTACTTCATCAATGACCTGTTTGATAAGATCCGTTTTGGTATCTGCCAAATTTCGTTTATTTAATTGTTCAATCACTTCTTTATGTATCTTTGCTTTTATATCACGGTAAACATCTGTGTTTTTTGTAATTATTTTTTCGGTTTGCTCTTTTTCACTCACCGTCACACTCTTCTGTTTTTCCAGCCGCTCTAAAAGAGTCATGATTACCCCTCAAAACCTAATTGGATTTTATTTGCCATTGATATTGTTTGCAACAGCTTTTCCGAGAATGCTCAGCTCATAGCTTAAGAGCGATCTGGGAGCGTCAAGAACGACTGGAATTCCTTTGTTAAGGGCAGTTGTGGCCGTTTTCCAATCGTTTGATATTTTGTGCTTTATAGGGAAATCAAGAATGTTTTGCGCGTCTTTGATGGAAATAATACTTTTTGCATTACGATTGATTAGAATATTGATTTTTTCTTTTTGCTGAAGAGAGTCAAAGATATCCATGCTTATCTTCGCATTTCTGAGAGTAGAAATATCGAGTGAAATTGTAAGCAGTACCATATCGCTGTTTTCAATTCCGGCGATGGTGGTTTCATTAAATATGGGAGGCGTATCGATTATAATATAATCGTAATATGGCCTTATAGTATTGATGATTTTTTCTATATGCTCTCCTCGAATAATTTCTGCAAACTCAGGGCTTTTTGGAGCGCATAGAACGCTTACACCAGATGAATGGAGCTTAATAAAACTTCTAATCGTATCAATATCTATGTTTAACTTGTCCTGAACCAATTCGGCAATCGTATCCCTGGGTTCAAGGTCAAAAAACAGATTGACATCCCCGAATTGCAGGTCAAGATCAATAATGATGACTTTTTTTCCTGTTTGAGCAAGGCAAACAGCAAGATTGACAGCTATTGTTGTCTTTCCGATACCTCCTTTAGCGCCAAAAACAGAGATCACTTTTGATTGAGCGCTAATCAATTCACTGTTAAAATTTTTTACCCGTGTTTTATCCAGCTTGTAAACTAAGTTTATGTTGTCTGTCAAAAGACCCGTATCGCAGTGAAAAGGGAGGACTTTGCGAATGCCGGCGTGCATTGCTTTTTCCATTAAATCAATATCGATTGTTTCAGAGAGAAGAATCACGGAACAACCCGGTAGAGATAAGAAAATCTTTTCGGCCAGCTCAAGGAATGAATCATTCATTCCTTCATGAACGACAATGGCAACATTCGGCATAAGGCTAAGGATCTTTTCGAGGGCATTTTCTGATTTTGTAAAACCTAAAAAAGCGATATCGTTACAATGAAGTTTATTTTTAAGTTCAAACCGGGTGCCGTCTTGATTGGCGACCGCTATAACTTTTATTTTTTCCATAAGATTTTTCCCTTCGTTATCTAAAGGCACAAAACGACAACATAAAACAAATGGTCTTTTTGTGCATGCGGTTCTACAATCGAGCAACGTGAATTAATTTATTAAAAGGTTAAGGAGCATATGGTGCCATGCTTTTTACATCTGTTTCAAGTATCGGGCGTAAAACTGCGGTTACTTTGCCGCTGGTTTCGGCATAAAACAATTTAGCCGCTTCTTCCGGTGTCACGGCCAAAGTAATATTGGAATATCCCAATTTGCTTGTATCCGAATTGGCTCCGTTGATTGAGAGAACTTCTATGTTTTGTAATAAGAGAATCGTTTTGGCGACCTTTTCTATCGTACCGTCCTTTTTTACTTGATCCATCATGATTGAAGCGATTACATCAATATGATTGGATTTTTTAATGTTGCCCGCGACTCCGGATATATCGTCAACCGCCATCGTAATTGCCCTTTTCCCGTCCGGGATTTTGTAAGCAAGGCCGCCTTCGTCAGCACCTTTTTTAATAAGTCTTGAAGTCAGAACCTGTTCGTTTGCCTCTATCGCTGAATTTGAAATTTTGCCTAATACAAGGGGCAATTTATTCGTCGCGAGCGGGTTAATTGATTCGACCGGAAGCTTTCTAAGTTCAACCATATCTTCCGTAATCAGTGTATTTTCAGGAATTCTATTAATTGCAACGACGGCAGATTCCATTTCCCTACGCGAGGATGCTTGCAGATACTCGGCATAATTAAAAACGGCAACTCCCGTTAATACGGCGAACAACAACGCGATTAAATATATTTTTTTCAAAGTGTTTCCTCCAAAAGCGGGACAAATTATTCAGAAAGCCCGATATGGTACATACCGTAATCCTGAGCTGCTTGATACTCTCCATTTGAAATGCTGCCTGATTCAAAGTATTTAATATAAGAACCCTGTACCTCGCCGTTTTCCCCGATTCCCTCCAAAACAAATGCAGCAAATCCTTTTATTTTTACATAGCTGTTTCCGATTTTTTCGATTACAAGAACTTTTAATACCCGGGGACAATCTAAAACATAATGTTCTGCCGTGCACCCGCCCTGGCCTTGAAAATGAGTACAGGAGTTATAACGTGCCGATACGGAGGAGGCAGTGGGGCCTGCCATATTGCCTTTTTCAACTGGAAGGAGATCGTCACCGATTTTAAGGGTGCCGCTATATCCATATTCCAGCCAAGAAGTAAAATCACTTGCACCGCCACTTTTTACACCGTCCAGATCAATTGCGCCGTACGAACCCTGCGTGCCGTCTCCTCCGCCATATTTTAAATAAATATGTTTTGTGTTATTATTTGAAATTGCATTCATTAGCTGGGAATATTCAACACCGAGCGGAGCCGCGCCGTTTACCTGTGTTGCCGGTGTAATTCTCGCTTTGGCACTTCGGGAAAACGAAAAACTATTGATGCCGACGGTTTTTGCAAAAAAAGAATCCATAATGCATGGTATAGAGACTGTCTCTTATACACATCTGACGCTGCCGACG
>JANZZB010000069.1 GCA_026419635.1 Clostridiales bacterium
CATCCAACGGTAATATAACGGATATGATAGATGCAATGAATGCAGACAGAGAAATATCGTCTGTTTTTACAGGGTCATTTGAAGATTTTTCATCTTTGCTCACGGATGGTATTGCCATTTCGGTTAACACAGCCAGCGATTTAACGGATTCATGCAACACAATCGTGAATTCAATTTTGGATGAACGTGAAGCGGTATCAGGTGTTTCCACAGATGAGGAAACGGTTAATATGATAAAATTTCAAAAAGCATATCAGGCCTCAGCCAGACTTATGACAGCAATGGATGAAATGCTTGAAACACTGATCAATAAAATGGGCGTCGTCGGGTTATAGAATGAGGGAGCGTGATTGAAATGCGTTTAGCGGATGTTACAGTTACGAGAAATTACATGTCCAGTTTAACTAAGAATACGGAACAACTATACAAATTAAATACAAAAGTTTCTTCCCAAAGAAGTTACCAAAAAGCATCGGAGGATCCGTCAACTGCCGCTAAAGCAAATCAAGTCAGACGTACTCTTTCCAGAATTTCCGATTATCAAAGTAATATTTCTGAGATACAGTCTACTCTGACGGAAAAAGAGTCGGCAATTTCGGAAATCTATGATGTTGTTTCCGAAGCTTGTACCAAAATCCAACAAGGGTCAACCGGAACCTATTCTGAAACCGATAGGAAAACTATTGCAGAATCTCTTAAAAGTGTACAATCGTCCATCCTGAATTTTGCCAATTCAAAATATTGTGAAAAGTATGTTTTTGGTGGCAACGATTCATATGAATTGCCGTTTATTTTAGATACGGATGGGAAATTATTATACCACGGAGAAGATGTTGATACGGGGACCTTTGATTCTGAAGCAGTTTATTGTGATATCGGACTTGGTTTGTCAAAGGATAGCTCGGGCGAGATTATACCCGGGACAGCATATAATATTGCAAATTCGGGTACAGAGTTGCTTGGCGCCGGTGTCGATGAAAACGGATTAACGAACAATATTTATAATTTAATCGGGGATATCGTGTCAAAATTTGAAAGCAATGATCTTACGGATATAAAGACTTATTCTGACAAACTGGAACAGCTGAGCGATAACATACTTCTTGAGTATACAAAAGTAGGAGAACAAAGTTCTTTTATTAATTTTATAAGCGATAAAATGGATACGTCAAAAACAAATGCAACCGAAAAGCAAACGGATCTTGAGGGTGCGGATTCTGCGCAGTCAATATTGGAATACTCCCAGCAGCAATTTTCATACAATGCTAATTTACAAATGGGAGCTTCGTTAATTCAGAAAACCTTGCTTGACTATATAAAGTGAATTACAAAACAATTTTTGGGGCATGGATATGAGAATATTAAACTCAATGCAGATTCCAAAATTAAAAATTGAAAAAACATACGCGCAGCTTAATATCCAGTCTAGACCTGCTTCATGTGAAGTAGACGTGGAAAAAAACGGACTGGAAATGAAAAGTGAACCGTTTGTGGTACAAATTGATAATAGTGCGTTTTATGATTCGATCGGCTTAAAGACGGTCGAGACTTTTACTGCAGAATTCGCACAATCTGGAAAAGACGCGGCAATGAGTGCAGCCGAAAGGTATTGCAAAGAAGCCAAAATCTATTTGGATGGCGGAAAAAGCAGTGATATTGCCTATATGCGCACACAAAAAAGCATCGAATCGATGCTTATTTTTATTCCTGAGGAAAAACCAAAATTCTCTTTTAAAGGCGGAGACGTAAACAGGAATTATACTCCGGATAAATACACTTACATTTGGGATACAGGCGGAGTGAGTGCTGAATATCTTCCGTATTCCGTAAATATATCGGTTGAAGAATAAGGTGAGGGAAGTCGAACCCGATCCGGTTTTTTGCTCACCAGTTGCACCCCAGGCTGCGTTATCCTCCTTGCTTTACGATAGTAAAGCTGCGTCGTCTGCCTTACTTGGTGCACAGCCAACGGCAAAAAACTCTAAGACCTCAGCCGCGGAGAAATTTGCGATTTACGCGGCGGAGGACGACGGCATACTCGCGTATGCCTGGACGACAACAAAGTAAAGCGCTACTGAACTTGCTTCCAATCTAAAAAACCAAAAAACTGCTGGGGTTTTATTCAGCATGATTCTTGGGGGTATATTCCCTGTATCGAATGCGCCGTTTGTTATGACAGGCCTGGGTACTATGACAAAGCCGAAGAGTACAATTTAAGGGCCGAATCATGTAAACCCGAATATCCGTCCGTTCTTTATAACAAGGAATACTTTCGAAAAAAGCGAGAAGACTTACGTGATAATCATTCTATACATTTGTGATTTGTAAACCCAAATAAAAAAGATGCCGAATGATCCGGCATCTTTTTTATTAATTTAATTTTTATTTTTCCATCATCTGTCAGTTTATAGTCACCCGTTTTTCTAAACACTTAAACGAATGATACTTCCATAGCGGTATACCTGTTATTTAGATCAGAAGTAAATAGTCTTCTTTACATAATAAAGAGTCTTACTATTCATTATATATTATTTGTATATTACTAATTGTAACATCACTGCCTGAAACGTTGATAATATTATCACTACCGTTTCCATTCTTGTTTAAATCAAATGTAACTTCCATCGTATCGCCTTTTATATTTTTTGTAATTTCGGAAAATTCAACATTAACAAAAATCGCTGATGGTCGATTACATTCAATAATCATTTTATAGCTCCCGAATAGTTTTGGCGTTACCGCTATATCCATGTTACCGTTTAACTTCAGAAGACCGTTACTACTTGATATGTTACCTTTCATCACATCGGGTATTCCGTTTTCATCCAGATCAATTGCGTATTTGCCCGAAAACAGATTGAGTGAAAGAATGTTTAGTTTTTCGACTGGTTTTGCATGACTTTCTTTAATCTGTAATAACTTCGTCAGAAAAATATTATTTTTAGTAGAAAGCTGAATCTTTTCCATACTAGTTTTATTGTGTTGCAGAAGTAAATCATATATTTCTAGAATATGGTCAACGTAATAATCTCCCTTTTCTACAACACGGTTAACAATCCCGATATCATTTCCGCCCGTCGGATCAAAATATTTTTCAAAACAATCAAACAGGCTGGTCCATGTTTTTACATCCGATCCTGTATATAAAGCCGCTGATTTAGCCATTTCAAACGCTTTACCAGGATTGTTTTTTTGGAAATAATAATCCGTTAAAAGCTTTTGAATAACATTGGATTTTTCTGTTGATAATTCCTCAGCAAATTTATCGGCTTTTCTTAATACATCTTTGTCCTTGCTATGGACCGAATTAACTACATATGTAGCGAGATAATCGTTTCTATCATAAATATCCAATATTGCCGCCGTTTCCATATTCGGAAAGATGTTTTGGGCATTTAATCCTACCATCATGCTTTGTGCGATAAAATTACCTGTTAAGAGCAATATGAAAACACAAGAGAATACTACCCCATAAACCCTTAAACCTGTTAATGCACCATTATTACTCTCTAGTTTCGGCGCGCTTTTTCCGTAGCATACAACGATCAGCGCAAAAACGGCAAAGGCAAAAGGAAGGTATACCGATGCGGACATAATAACTTCCACCATGCTATGCCCTGCAATCATAACGAGTGCCGCGAAAAGTGCCGGTAGGACGTCATTATATGTTTTATTCTTTCTTCCCTTGAATAGAACATATGCAGATGACAATAACAAAAACAGATATAACAAAAGCCCCATAATACCGCAATCCACAAGCATCTGTATGTAATGATTATGAGCATACTTTGTTTCATAATAGAAACCCTGTACACTTTTAATTGCATCTTCAAAGCTTCCTAAACCAGCTCCATATATCGGAGACTTTTTAAATATCTTAAGACCATCTTCAAAAAAGACCATTCGCTGGATTGCATTCTGGTTCGCTTTTAAGCCTTGCAGACGGTTAGCAATAAATCCGGGAAGAAACGTATATTTGAGTTTGATTTGACTATTGTCTTTGCCATCTGACTTAAAGTAAGTCGCTTTTTTTAACTCTATGCCATTTTCTGTTGTAAAATTAAAATAAACCACCTTACTGCCCTCAGGCACGTCAAAAGATGCACCCGCAGCATTTCCGGAATACAACATCGTTGAAGTATGCATCATAACCTGATTACTGTTTTGCGATTCAATAATAACGTTAACATTGTTGCTGCTTTCGATATTTAATTGATACTGGCCTGCTGATGGATAATCCCCTCTCCGAAGCGTCTCCCCTTCAGAAAAACGATACGGGGATGTTACGTTTAAAGCCGTTGCAATATAAACCACAAAAACAATACTAATGGCAATACCGGAAAACAAAATTTTTCTTCCGCCTTGTGCAAGCTTACTCGACATTTTTATTCCTGCGTAATTGTGGACCAAATAAATCAGACATCCGTTTAATATAGCTGCAAACACAGGCAGCAGTCCAATCATCCTTCCGGTTTGCCCCAAACCTATAAAGGATACGCCGGACATAACCAAAGTAATGACTGCTGTTTCAACCATTAATAATAGATTTGCCGTTCGGGTTTCTTTATTAGAAAAAGCAATGTAAACAACAATTGACAGAAAAAAGATTACCGTTGCTCCCATAGAGAATGCCAGTATAAATCCCAGCGCATTAATTCCCAAAAGAATGCAATTAGAAATTCTTTCTTTTTTATTTATTGAACTGTTTACAAGATAGATTGAAAATAATGTTCCCAGTGCCACAATACTTGCAAATACGTTTGGATTGCCGGCAATGGAGGAAATTCGAATGCCCTGCTCGAAAGCGCCCAAGGCCGAAAAATCGATTGCAAATCTCTTGAATATGCTGCAAAAAATATTATAAAAAAATCTGATTGATGCGGCATCTATGCTCAAAAACGAAATGATTGCCGTTACTGACGCAAATATAGCAATTGTTTTTCTAATATTTATTGTCGTTCCGTCATTTCGAAAAACAATCCATAAATATATGCCAAACGCCACCAAAATTTTGCTAAATTCATTAATGGCAAATTTGCCGGACAACGCATAAAACGTTGATATGGCATTCATAAGCACATAAGCCATCATAGCGAAAAGCGGCGCGCAAAATAACCTGTACCTTATGTCTGCCTTAAATTTTAATAAAACAGCCAAACATGAAAGCAATAAAAACGGTAATGCAACATATTTGTTAATATCCGCAGTCAACAGCATAATAAAAACAAAAGCGATAATTGAAACTGCAAGGATGAATATATTATTATTTTTTTTCAATGGTACTGTTTGGCTTTTAAGCTGAGTGGCTTTTAAGTTTTCTTTTGTCCGACTCCTATTTTTGTTGTTTGACATTATATCTTTTATCCCCTTTTAGATTTAAATCACTTTTATCTGAAATAATTGGTTTTGTTATGTAATTTCGAACATTTCCATAAAAACTTAGTTAGTGAAAATTATAACTTTAATTACATAATTTATCAACATAAAAGGACTTAGAAATATTGTAATATGATAAAAGTTTTTTATTGCATATAACAAAAAAACCGCCTTTAACAGGCGGTTTTCAATAAATATGGTGGACGCTAAGGGACTTGAACCCCTGACCCTCCGCACGTCAAGCGGATGCTCTACCAGCTGAGCTAAGCGTCCAGATTGTTTTTCAAATGCGCAAGATTTATTATACCGGACAAATTATATTTGTCAATATAAAATCCATAAAGCGTAGAAAAAGAAAGCTTTAAGAAGTGAACATTTCTTTTTGACAACTCGCTCTTGACAATCTATTTCTAATGGGGCATACTAATTATTGCCGTAAACATGGGGGTGTAGCTCAGTTGGGAGAGCGTACGGTTCGCATCCGTAAGGTCAAGGGTTCGAATCCCTCCATCTCCACCAAACCAATATGAAAAAAAGGACTTGAACCCTCAATGGTTTAGGTCCTTTTTTTTTTTGCAATTCTTACTCACCAAAACTCCAGCAAACAAAGTTTGCTGGAGTTCAGCCTGTCGAAAAAGTCCAGCTAAAATGCTGGGTTTTTCGATAGGCTGGCAGTCGTTGGCATACCAACGGCTATTACTTTATCAGTTGTTTGATAAGTTTTCTGAGCCCGATTAGTTTGGCTGCAATTTATAAAACAAAGATAAATATTCTGAAGGCTTTTCGCATTTCATAAAACCGGACATTACGCACACTCCTTTTGCCCCTGCTTCGACGGCTTCATAAGCATTGTCCGGATTGATTCCTCCGATTGCATACACCGGTTTACAAACTTCATTTCTGAGATTCATTAAAAAAGGTATTCCTTTGGGGGCAAGTCCTTTTTTGCAGTCGGTTGCAAAGATATGCCCCGCCGTTAAATATGAAACACCTAACTTTTCCGCTTCCTTTGCTTCTAAAGTGGTATGTACGGAGGTACCGACGATATCAAACTCTTTTAGATTCCATGCCTCATTCTTCAAAACAGGAAAAGGCAGATGAATTGCCCGGCACCCAAGATTTCTTGCCACATGAACATATGTATGCAGTATACACTTTACTTCGTATCCTTTACATATTTCCAAAACTTTTGCTGCAAGTTCCTCATACTCCGTCTCAGTCAGGTCCTTTTCACGTAAAATAATACCGTAAGGCTTTGCTGCCGCAATTTTTTCTAATTGCATAAGGAAATCAATACTGCAAAGCTTTCTGTTCGTTACTACAATCACTTTACACATAGACATAGTCGTTCATAACCGGTTGTAAACCATGTTCTTTTATGGCAGCGAAGATCTCATCGACGGATCTCGGGTCGGCAATTTCAAATTGTTCATCACCTTTATCCGCCACTTCCTCTTCATGGCTCCCTATGCCAGTGTTTACTCCTGCTGAAATTTTTGTGGCAGCAATACCGATAATGTGATCGCGGAACCGCGCGCATTCTCTTGATGATATGGTAATTCCGGCAAACGGCATAAACAGACGGTATGCCAGAATTACTTGCATAAGCTGAGTCTCATGGACGTCTTTAGAATTAATTTTGTCATTGTTTATAATCGGACGGAGTCTGGGACAAGAAAAATTGATTTCCGCATGAGGATATTTTCTTTGTAGTAGCCAAGCATGCATTCCAGTAGCAAAGGCATCCTTTCTGAAATCATCCAATCCTAAAAGCGCGGCAAAACCAACACCTCGCATACCGGCGCGCAGCGCCCTTTCCTGTGCATAAAACCGATATGGAAATACACGCTTGTGCCCCGCTAAATGAAGTTGTTCATATTTGTCTGAATTGTAGGTCTCCTGAAATACGGTGATAAAATCTGCACCGCACTCATGCAGATACGCATATTCACTGACATTCATGGGATAAACTTCAAGACCCACCATCTTAAAGTATTTATGAGCAATTCTGCAAGCCTCTCCAATATACTTTATATCAGACATTTTACGACTTTCGCCTGTTAAAATAAGAATCTCTTCAAGACCGGTTTTCGAGATTGCTTTCATTTCCTTATCAATTTCTTCTGCATTGAGTCTGGCTCGTCTGATTTTATTATGGCAGTTAAAACCACAATAAATGCAATAGTTTTCGCAGTGATTGGCGATATACAGCGGGGTGAACATATAAACTGAATTGCCAAAATGTTTGCCGGTTTGAAGCTTTGCTTTCTGGGCCATTTCCTCTAAAAAAGGAACGGCTGCAGGAGACAAAAGCGCGGCAAAATCCCGAGGATCTGCAGTATCGTGTTCTAGTGCTTTACGAACATCGGACGCTGTAAAACTGTTATATTCATAAGCGTTCATCCGGGT
>JANZZB010000070.1 GCA_026419635.1 Clostridiales bacterium
AGCGGCGATATATGCACCCATCCGGCGTCAACACAAAGTTTAATTCCGTCACAAAGTTCATGCCGCATGCCGTTGCATTCGTTTAGCAAAGCCTGCATCATGGATGCGCGGTTATTACTGATATTGATCTCCCGAGAAACAGTATAAAAGTCCGGCAAAAGATCGGCTGTATCGCGTAAAGTTGCATTATTTTTCTTCATATATGCGGCAATATTTAATGCCGCATACAACCCGTCTCTCATAAAAATCTGCTGTTTAATCAGACTCTTCGCTTCGTCTCCGTCTCTGGAACAGCGAAATACCGAACCGCCGCAGGAATCGACAGCGGCTTCTAAAATGTTTGGGGCGTCGTAGTATGCCGCTATTTTATCCGTATATTTGTTTTTAATTGCGCAAACGGCAGAAAGCACATTCATATGACAGGGGTCAATATATTTCCCCTCTTCATCGTAAGCGAAGACGGAAAGACCATCTTTTGAAAGCTCAAAGATCGGCAATTTCTTTTGTTTTTGTTCAATTACAGAAGCACCACATAGCAAAAGCGCTTCTGTGAGTGGCACGTTCCATTCTTCATCTGTTACAATACAGGAAAAATCGCGTAAATCTTTTACAGCGGCACTTGCCGCATATACCCGCATTAACCCTGAAATTTCTTTTCTGTAACCTGTCTGAGTGGCTTGGGCCCGCTGGATTTCCCCCCTCAAAACGGCAGACATCATTTTTCTGCGTTGTTCTTTACGAATGAGTAGTCCATTTGAATCAAAAATAGATATTTCCGCGTCTTCCTCATTCTGCCGTATAAAAACAGATGCAGAAAAGCGGTACAACCCTCCGGCAAAAGACATGGCAGCCGCCGTTTTAGCATCAATTACCGTTACGTTTCCTCCCGCCGCCTGAACACCGCTTGAAAATGCATTCGCCAGCATTTCAGCTGCACGCCCTCCTGAATAAGCAACCCCGCAATCCTTTTTTTCTCCAAGAAATGATCCGAGCGCAATCATTGTCTCCGGTGTCACATCAACATTTACTTCACCTTGCAAAGCCCCGGAACCTTCAAAAGAAAGTCCGCTTTGCGCCCCTCCTGTAACTACATTAAAATGAACATGTGCTCCGCCGGCAATGCTTTTCCGAGGCCAGATTCGAACACCTTCATAAATGACAGCCCCTTCTCCGACAACGGTTCCCTCTCCGATAACCGAACCCTCTGATAAACCGGCTCCTTCTTTAATTAATGCAGCTTTGGATACGATCGTTCCAAACAGTGTACAATTTGCAGATACCGTTGCTTTATCGATTACGGAACGTTCGACAACGCTGCCTCCTTCTATCCGGCTGCCGTCATCAATAACGGCGTACGGGCCGATTATGGCCCCTTTATTTATTTGGACATCTTTTCCGATATAACAAGGCGGGATTATTTTAATGTCCTGAGGCAAAGTTGTTGCAGCATAGATCCCCTCTTTTACCTTTTTAGCGGGCAGGTTCAGCTCAACATCCCCATTCAGCACATCAAACACACATTGGAGATATGCATCGGTATCTCCGATGTCGCACCAGTAGCCAGCCGCCTGATAAACCGCAAGGCGTCTGCCCTCGGCCATCAATTTCGGAAATAGATCCTTTGCAAAATCAAAGGTGGTTTTATCCGGGATCTTATCCAACACAGACGGCTTTATAAAATAAATCCCGGTATTTACAAGGTCGCTGAATACCTGATTCCAAGAAGGCTTTTCCAAAAAGCCTTCAATATCGCCCCGATCATTGCATAAAACAAGCCCATATTTTGTCGGAGATGTGTTTCGACAGGTGATGACGGTAACATCTGCACCATTCTCCGAATGATATTTTGCCGCTTTACTTAAATCAAAATCGCATACGGCATCTCCGCTGATGACAAGAAAATCCTCGTTTCCTATAAACTCACGGCATAATTTTACACTGCCCGCGGTTCCCATCGGCTCGTGTTCCGTTACGCATTCGAGAGTCATTCCAAACTCTCGCCCTCCGTCAAAATAATTTTCTATTTCATGAGGCAAATAACCCAGAGTGGCTATAACAGAATCAAATCCATGCTGTTTTAAAAGTAGCAAAATATGTTCCATGACCGGCCTACCGCACAATCTCACCATTGGTTTCGGCAGATTACAGGTAAGCGGGCGAAGCCGAACCCCGTTTCCTCCCGCCATAATGACTGCTTTCATAAACGCATCCTCTTTCTTGAGCATGATAATATGTTTTATTATTGTCACTTTTTACCGAGATTCATTCAAAATTGATGAAATGACTTTAACGCAAAATCTTATTACAGAAAAAGACACTTCACTTTCAATGGTTGTTATTAAATAAATACATACAAATGCCGCTTTGACAAAAACATCAAGCGGCATTTACTTCTTTATTTCTTTTTCAGGCGAATTTAACGGAAATACCGAATTATGATTTACATATACTGATAAATAAGGTACGAAATTTTATCAAAGGAGAGCAGAACATGTGTGGAATCGCTGGATGGACAGATAACGAACAGAACCTGAAAGACTATCAATCTGTCATTTCCGATATGTCAGAAACTCTGTCAAGGCGCGGCCCGGATGCAGAAGGTGTTTACTTCGGCGAAAACATATGCCTCATTCATCGGCGTTTGATTGTAATTGATCCTGAAAACGGCAAACAGCCGATGAGTTACGAAAACGGTGCAACCCGATACATCATTGTTTACAACGGAGAACTTTATAACACACCTGCCATACGTTCGGAGCTCGAATCACTCGGGTATTCTTTCAAGGGACACTGTGACACAGAAGTATTGCTCCTGTCATTTGTGCATTGGGGTGAAAAATGTCTTGAAAAGCTGAACGGAATATTCGCATTTGCCATTTGGGATGAAGAAAAAAAATCTCTCTTTTTAGCCAGAGACCGGATGGGAGTAAAACCGCTTTTCTTTTATCAATACAAAGATGGCTTTATTTTTGCTTCGCAAATAAAAACGTTACTGAAAAATCCGCACGTCCGCCCCGAAATTGACGAGGATTCTCTAAAAGAAGTGTTTTTGCTTGGGCCAGCCAGAACCTGCGGCAACGGTATTATTAAAGGTATTCGGGAATTATGCCCGGGCGAATGCGCATTCTATGACAGAAACGGTTTAAAAGTAAAAAAATACTGGACGCTTAAAGCACAGGAACACACAGATAATTTAAATCAAACCATCGAAAAAACCCGCCATCTCATCACGAATGCCATTACCGGGCAGCTCGTATCCGATGTTCCTCTTTGCTGCTTTTTATCCGGCGGTTTGGATTCCAGCATCATAACAAAACTGGCGTCCGATCATTATAAAGCGACAAACAAAGACGCGCTTACAACGTATTCGGTCGATTACAAGGATAATCAAAAATATTTTGTTAAAAGTGTGTTCCAGCCAAATTCCGATATGGAATATATTAAAACCATGGTGTATGCTACCGGTTCATCTCATAGGGAAGTTGTTCTTGACAACGGCGATTTGGCGGATGCACTTACCGCCTCAACGATCGCACGTGATTTACCCGGCATGGCTGACGTCGACTCTTCACTTTTATTATTCTGTGAGCAAATTAAAAGGAACTATACAGTCGCGCTGTCTGGGGAATGTGCGGATGAAGTGTTCGGCGGATACCCCTGGTATCATAACAAGTCGATATTATTTGAAGAAACATTCCCATGGTCGCGTTCTCTTTCACTCCGGCAGAACATATTAAAAAAAGGTGTACTGAAAAACGGCGAAGAATATGTACATCAGAAATACAGTGATACCATATCAAGAACCAGTTCACTTCCTAATGAAAGCCGATTAAGCAAACGGATGCGTCAAATGTTCATGCTGAATTTAGAGTGGTTTATGCAGACATTGCTGGAACGAAACGTTACAAAACAAAACGTATGTGAACGACAAAATATCAAATTATTTTTCATTTATTTATAGAAATACTCTTAACCAGGCGAAAATCTAATGTAACAATTCCCAAAAAAGATGAATACCTTATTACCGAGGTGAAATCGGTGACTACAAGAGAGCTTTTTGCAAGAATGATAAAATGCGAAGCCGGCGGCGAGGGAGAAGCCGGAATGAAAGCCGTGGCAACCATCATTATGAATCGCGTAAATGTAGCTTATGGAGAATATCGTGATATCTGCCAGGGAGATTTACATAGAGTTCTTGTGCAGGCTTGTCAGTTTTCATGCTACAAAACCGTCATTGGCGGAGTTCCGAATGTGCAAAATATCTGGAGCATGACACCGGAACCAATTCATTATCGTATAGCGGATTGGGCAATACAAGGAGGGATTCATCCAGGAACCGGAAATCTGGCTCTTTGGTATATGAATCCATTTAACCCACAGTGCCCCAATTTTTTTCCCTACAACGGAACCGGTTATTGGTTTACCAGAATAAACCAACACTGCATTTTTAATCCGACGAACGCATATGCTCAAACATAATAAATAGTGAGGTGTTTATAATTTTATGAAAGACAACAATATCAATTGGTCAGGAAACAAAGTGATGAATCAAGGTTCTTCTTATCAGCCTTCCCGCCCCATGATGCCGGATCAGTCCACCATGCCGGACTCTTCCATGATGGATCGTTCCTCTACTATGGATCGCTCCCAAATGACTGACCGATCCATGCCAGGAGGAGGCATGCAGGCTTCTCCTTTTGCACCTATTGATCCTATGTATGGCCCTTCTATGACCCAGCAAGGCCCTCCTCCGGCGACAGACAGAATGTATATACCCGGATATCTTTCCAGTATTATTGGAAGAAATATCAGGGCGGAATTTTTGATTGGCGAAAATTTATATATGGACCGTTCCGGCAAACTCGTTGAAGTCGGTGCTAATTATTTTGTTTTAGAGGAATTTATCACCGGAAACAGAGTTATGTGTGACTTATATTCAGTAAAATTTGTTACTGTACGTTAGAAAATTGCGGGTTTATTCACTTTTTTAGACCCGCAGATTTTACCGTTTATTCGGTATATTTATAGTAGTGCGAGGAGAGTCGAACCCTATCCGGTTTTTGGGTATTGTCCATGCCGATAGCGGCGTTATCCTTCTCGCCTTACGTAAGTAAGGCTTCTCGTCTACCTTGCTCTCGACACGGACAACAGCCAAAAACGCTATGACCTCTGTCCAGCAGATGATTGTGTCCCAAAAGGCGGAGGATGTAGGCGGGCTAATGCCCGCCAAAGACAACAACGCATTGGGGCGCAATCAGGTGCGGAAAGAGGCGGATAGTGTTCAACTCTCCTCGCACTAAGCAAGTCTTTTTAATATATATTGTTATATAACATTCAGCACGGTTACGCCGTGCTATTTCTTTTTAGTAATTGATGCATTTGTTTTAGTGAGACATCAAATAATGCCGCAAACAGGCATATATGCCTGTTTGCGCGGCACTGCCTCGCGAATAAATCCCTTAAGGGATTTATTCAGCAGACATTAATTATAAATTTATAGGCTTAAATAGAAATTCAGCGTTAAAATAAAAATAATTTATATTAATTTTTATAGCACTATCAAGGAATTATAAACATAAATGATTTTTAACTATTCCGATATGGAGCAATAATATGAAGGACGCCATCATACGGTGCTGTAAAAAAGAAGACGAAGCAGGAATTGTCAATGTATGTTATCATTCCGGTTACATGGGTGAAGATCTCGATAATAAAAATATTTTCAATGATGTAAAATTGTTTGGGTATTTGTTTTGCGTTTATTACGTAAGATACCAGACAGAGCATTGTTTCGTTGCGGAGGATGTAAAGACGAAGCAAATCGTAGGTTATATTTTAGGAGCATTAAATACAAAGAAACAAAAGATTGATTTTTATTTGAAAATGAGTTCTAAAATACTGTCACATGTTACAACCTGCACCATATTAAAATATCCGGAAACTCTTAAATCCATTATGTTCTTTTTGATATACGGAAGGCCGGAAAAACTCCCGAAAAATCTATTCAGTGAGTATCCTGCACATTTGCATATTAATATTTTATCTGAATACCAAAGATATGGAATTGGCGCAAAACTAATGGAGAAATTTGAAAACCATGTCAGGTTAAATAGAGTAAAAGGGATTCACCTGCAAACAACAAGCGAAAACATAAAAGCAATTTCATTTTACAACAAATTAGGTTATCAATTGATTTCAGAGCATAGAATCCATCTTTGGAGAGATATAAAACACTTAAGAAGCCTGCTCCTTGTAAAAAAAATGGATAATATTTATTCATAATAGAATAAAAAATCTGAGACTTGGCTCAGATTTTTTATTTTAACTATTATTTCATTTTTATGTTATGTTTCTTTTCAGTAAACGCAGGTAATGATTTGCTTCTCTAAGCACGTGATCGGACAGCAGAGGCAAAATGACAGACTGGATCTCACAGTCCAGTATTCCTTTTGTGCCCTGTTCTTTAAACGTTCTTAATTCCTGCGTGGCTTTTAAGCTATCCTCTGTGACTTTTTCCAAAACAGATACCAAATCTGTTGCTTGTTTTGCTTCTTTTGTAAGTTTCTTAAATTCCTCGGCAAAATCATTTGCCGTTTTAATCAGCTGGGTTTCCGTCGGATCTAGCATACCCCGGATAAACTCGGAATGTTCAGCCATGATATCATTCCAAAAAACCAGTTCTTCCTGAATATCCTTTTCTTGATGAATCTCTTCCCGTTTTTGCAGTTTCTGAACCATTTTTAAGTACAGTTCGGCTTCTCGTATAATGTGATCTGTCATATGCGGATAATTAAATGAAAATAATTTGCAAGACCTTACATCTGCGAGCACTTTTGTCTTATATCGAATCAGACCATTTAGTAAATTAATAATTTTATCATTGAGTATTATCACTTTTTTCTCCAAGACCGGGTTCATCCTGTTTATCTCTCCGCCAGTTAACCCGGCTTCCGACTGGGTAATTCCGGTTTGAATCTTCATTCCGGTATAAAATGCCGTCTTTTTCTCCGCGTCCAATGTGTAACGTGTTATAACTTCACCGGATTCCAAAACCCCTGCACTTACAACCGAATTGGATAACGCCACCGTCTGTGACAGCATTTTTTCAAATGCCGTCTTAAAACTATCGGCCTGGAGAATATAAACCGCATCCTTCGGAGGAAAGTTAACCGCCAAAAAGTACGCGTGTTCTTTCATGACTCTTGCAAAAAAAAGATGTGTATCTAAAGATTGTTTTACAAACCCAGCACTTGATAACATAATTGCACCTCGTATGTATTTTAGTTTCATTGCTGATACATCATATGTTATCCTTTGGCAGTAAGTTAAAAAACATCTAAAATCCGCAGGAACGTTTGACAACATCAAACATTTCTGCGGACTCATGTTAATTGCCCATTTTTTTATTTGTAAATTGCAATATATTTTTTACGCTTTTCGACAAATCGTCAAACGCTTCCGGCGTCAGCGACTGAGGTCCATCGCAAAGTGCATGCGCGGGATCATTATGGACCTCAATCATAAGTCCGTCAGCTCCTGCCGCAGCTGCAGCTAAAGATAGGGGTTTAACAAGTCTCGAGATACCTGTTGCATGGCTCGGATCAACAACAATCGGTAAATGCGTCAATTCTTTCAGCAGCGGAACCGCGGATAAATCCAGCGTATTTCGTGTAGCCGTCTCAAATGTGCGGATACCTCTTTCACACAAAATGACATTCTGGTTTCCTCCGGCCATCAAATATTCCGCGCTCATAAGAAATTCTTCCAATGTA